>JAJRSQ010000160.1 GCA_024278725.1 Chloroflexota bacterium | reverse complement strand
GGTTATCGTCTTTGGCATGACAACTGTAACAATCTTGCGGCGTCCCTTTAAACGTACCGCCCGCCGTATGGCACGCCAGACAATCCACATTTGAATGTTTGCCCACCAGCGGGAACGCCGTCCGGCTGTGGTCGAAGGTGGCATCTTCCCAGCGCACGGTGTTATGGCAGGCGGCGCAATCGGTGCCGAATTGCCCGTTGTGCGCGTCCTTCGCCGCGTGACAACCGTAGCAGTCGGTGGGGGTGTTGGCGTAAACATTGTTGATATGGCACGCCTGACATTCCACCTGTGTATGGCTGCCCACCAGCGCGAAACCGGTGGTGCTGTGGTCGAAGTTGACATCGCCCCAATTCGAGGGGTTATGGCAGAAGGCGCAGTTCGTGCCGAATTGCCCGTTGTGGTTATCGTCTTTGGCATGACAACTGTAACAATCTTGCGGCGTCCCTTTAAACGTACCGCCCGCCGTATGGCACGCCAGACAATCCACATTTGAATGTTTGCCCACCAGCGGGAACGCCGTCCGGCTGTGGTCGAAACTGGCATTCTCCCAGCGGGTTGGGGTGTGACAGGCAGCGCAGTCGGTGCCGAATTGCCCGTTGTGCTCATCATCTTTGGCGTGGCAACTGTAGCAGTCTTGCGGCGTGTTTTTATATGTATTGTTGACGTGGCAAGCTTCGCACTTCACATTTGAATGCCCGTCCACCAGCGGGAAGCCGGTCAAATCATGGTCGAAGGCGGCATTATCCCAATCGGCGGTATTGTGGCACACCGCGCAGTTGGTGCCGAACTCGCCATTGTGATTGTCATCTTTGGCATGGCAACCGTAACAATCGGAGGGGGTGTTGATGTAAATGTTGTTGATATGGCACGATTCACACTCGACGTTCACATGTTTTCCGGTGAGCGCAAAGCCGGTGATGTTGTGGTCGAAGGAATTGTTTTCCCAGTCGGTGGGGTTGTGGCACACCGCGCAATTCGTGCCGAACTGCCCATTATGCTCATCATCTTTGGCGTGGCAACTGTAGCAATCCTGCGGCGTGCCCTGCAATTCGGCGAGGGTTGTTGCGCCCCGGTGGCACTCGGCGCAGTCCCCGTTGGCATGTTTGCCCTCCAGCCGGAAGCTGACCAGATTATGGTCGAAGGATGCCCCCAGCGCTCCGGAACCATCGTGACACGCCAAACACCCTTGCCCAAACGCCTCGATGTGGGCAGCAGTGAAGCGCGCGTCAATCTGCCGGTGGCACGATTCGCAGTTGGGCGCATCAAACCGTCTAATATCTTCGCCGTGGCAAGCCTGACAGGTGAACGCCGTTCCGTCGCTTTGGGTTTGATGACTCGCCAATAGATAGCCTGTAATTTCGTGGGGGAATTTTTGCATGTCCAGCACCGTCAACGAAGCTTGCGCGCCGTTGTGGTCGGTATGGCAGCCGAAGCAGGTCACCGGGTCAATGACCAATCGCCCGTGCAAGCCCGTTTCCGTCACCATCTGGTCGGTGATTTCCGTGTGGCAGACCACGCATTTATCCGCCATATCGAGCTTGTCCCACGGCGCGGTGTGGCAATCACCGCACTGAGATTGTATATCCGCATGAGACGTTACCCCGCCGAACGATTCCGTGCCGGTTTGGGCGTTCAACGCGCCGGGGTTAAACATGGATGCGCCTCCCAGCGCCCCAAACAATACAATCATCGCCACGGTGACAACCGCGGATGCGATGCCGCTGAAAGACAAACAACCCAGTCGTTTGTTATTCATAATAAGACCTCATTAAAAAAACTTAATGAAGGAATGTGGCAAAGTACAGCGCCCCTCCAATGTGAATAAACGCAGATGAAAATAGTGCCATACCGATGGGGACATGGATGGCATGCCACAGCCCCAAAGTTTGGCGCACCATCGCCAGCGATGCAATTTGGCGTTGCAGCGAGCGGCGTTGGCGCATCATATCTTCCAGCTCAGTGGCTTGCTTGCGCATCGCCGGGTCGAGTTGTTGTTTGAATTTCCACCATTGATACCGGTAGCGCCAGTTGTAAAACAATCGCCCCAACACCACCCGCCACAGCGAATTGGCATTTTGCGGCGCGCGCAAAAGGTCGGCGGGGATGGTTTTCTTCAAGCCGGGTTGCGCGGCGAACCATGCCTGCAATTGGGCTTCCATTTGCGCGATGCCCGCTTCCAAGTCGGCGGCGGTGACTGCCGCGCCATTGATGTCGCGGGGGATGGCGGTGAAAATATATCGCCCGATGAAGCCGCTGATGACGATAATCACGGTCAACAGGGCAACCGCCCCCGCCAGCCCGTTCAGCTTCCACGCGGTATGGAGCAGCACCATATATGACCCCACCAAGCCGGTGAAAATGTGGAACTGCAACCAAGTGGACATCTTCCCCCACTGTGCACGCCGTGAACGCTTGCGGATGGAGTACAATGTTTCGGTCATCAACATGAAAATAAAACCGATGATGCCCAGCGAATGCCCGAACAATTCGCTGGAACGGGGAACTTCCTGTAATCCGATGGTAACGAGGGCGTAAATGGCAGTGATGATGAGAATTGCCAAAAGCGCCCACCACAACTCATAGGTTTGACGGCGCATGGATTTTCCTCCACTCAATCCAATAATCGGTAATTATTTCTGCGATGGATGCTTCCGGCTCAAGGAGTGCATCCCGAATGCTTGAAATGTCCGCCTGCTCGGCAATCAACACCTGCAACGGGCGCGAGAGTTTTTGGTCGCCCATAATAATTGCGCCCACCAAATGTTTCTCTCCCACGGCAATGCGCAAATTATTGACATCAAAATTCGATTGCGCTTCCAGAATATCGGGCAACTGCCGCCATGTTTCACTATCGCCCCGGGCAATGCCGATGAGGTCATCATCTTCCCCATGCCCCACCGTGCCCACAATGGTGGTGGTCAACCCGGCAAGGCGGGTGACATTGAAGGGGACGGTTTTTCGATACGGCTGTTGCAGCCCCGCCATATTTTTCCCGGCGGCAGTTCCCTGCGCGCGAGCGGTGGGCCACAGGGTATCGAGGATGGTTCGGTCTGAAAAGGGGTCGTACACCTGCGCCACATCGCCGGCAGCGTAAATGTCGGGGGCGCTGGTTTGCAAATATTCGTCGGTGAGGATGCCGCGGTCTATCTCCAGCCCGGCGGATTTGGCGAGAGTGAGTCGGGGGCGAACGCCCACCGCAATGGCGACCATATGGCAGTTTATCACGTCACCGGCGGTGGTTTCCACCCCGGCAACCTTCCCTTTTTTGCCGATAATCTGTTTGGTCTGGGTGTGATAATGGAGTTTCACCCCGTCTTCTTTCAGCCGGTGTTCTACAATTTTCGATTCGGATTCATCCAGCACGCCGCGCCAATAACGCGCCCCGCGCAGCAGGTAGTGCGTTTTGACGTGCCGCGCCCGCAATCCTTCCACCAGTTCCAGCGCGGTAATCCCCCCGCCGATGACCACGGCGCATTTGTTGCGCCGCGCGCGTTTGAGGATTTCGCGGGCATCGTCGAGCGTGTCCAGTTTCACCACGCCCTCCAAATCGGCGCCGGGAATGGGCGGTTGAAACGCCGATGAGCCGGTGGCAATCAATAATTTATCATAGGGGATGGATTTTTCATCTTCCAGATGGACTTGTTTTCTGTGCGGGTCAATAGCCGTGGCACGGGCATTTAAAAATGAAAACCGGGAAAGTTGCGGCAGTTTCAGTTGATATTCCGGCAACTCCCCGGTGAGATAGTATGCCAGCCCGGGGCGGGAATATGCGCCGAAAGCTTCATCACCGAGAATGAGAATCTCCCCGGACGGGTCGGCTTGTTTGATGGCTTCCGCCGCGCCCAGCCCCGCCGCGCCCGCGCCGACAATCACATATTTGGTGCTCATGCGCCCTTCCCTCCGTTTTCAAACAGAGCGTTTCGTTCAAAGCGCAGCACCCCGCGCGGACACCGAGCGACGCATTCGCCGCAAGTCAGGCAGTGGCTATCTTGCACCGGCTTACCCAACCATGCATGTTGGCGAACGTCAATCTCGATGGGGCAGTTGTACGAACAGATGCCGCACTGCACGCAACGGATGTTTTCGGGGATCACCCATCCGACAACACGCGCTTCGTGACGGCTCTGGTCGCGGGTAAAGACCTGACGCCAGTTCATATTACCTCCCGTGGTACTTCGATGGCAGTGTGGTTGCCTGTTTGGCATGCACAAAAATGTTGACGCAAGTCTTTTCAAAAAGGTACGGTTATTTAAGATTCGCGGGTCACATTAATGTTTTTCACAGGACAACCGTGGCTTTTCCCATTATCGGCAGAGGATAGGGAAACTTTAGCTGCACAACGCTTTCGTCGAACAGTTTTTTCGGCGTGGCATATAAATATTAGTGTGTAGAGCTATTTTTATTATCACCCAATCGCATAATTTGTCAACCCTTTTTCCGTAAAAATCGCGTGAAAGATTGTGCGTCCATAAGCATCCGGCGAATATCCATAAAAAAGGTAGCGGTTCAAATTAACAAAAAGGGCGAACCTGTGTGTTCGCCCCGACCCCTCTACCTTGTTTCACCGGTCAAAAATAACCATCCATAAAAAAAGGGGCTTTAGGAATTCAGGGGGTTGTCATTGCGAGCGAAGCAATCTCCGTTGACATTCATGGAGATTGCTTACCCCGTTGGGGCACAGGTCGGCGCAAAAAACGCGCCTCGCAATGACATTTCATAAATTCCCCCTAGATTCTGATTGAACCTAAAAAAACGCCGGCTTATCCGGTGTTTTTTGGGGGGAAATTTAGAACTACGGGGTTGATGTGATTTCAATCGCCACCCGCGCGGGGATTTTTTTGCCGCGCGTTTTTCGCAGCGCATCCAGCCGGTGAAATTTTGCGCCGTATTTTTCGGCGAGCAGGCGTTGCAACGCGGCTTCTTCCGCCGGGTCATCCAACACCGATGCCCGCGCGTCGAGCCATTTGCCGGTGGGATTGCCGTGCATGTCGCTTGGGCACACCCGCACCCGGCGGTTGGCTCGAATGCGTTTCACTTTCCAGCTCCCCGCCTGCGTCCATACCAGCAAACGGTCGCCATCCGCCGCCACCCACACCGGCGTGATGACGCCATCCCCATTTTGTTTGAATGTTTCCAGCGCAATGTATTGTCCGCGGTTCAAATCGGTGAGTTTCATGGATATTGCCTCCGTCCGTGTTTCAATCCGGTGGATATTTTAACGTGCCATTGCCCGCCGCACAAAAATACCGGGCGCGTCCGTAGGGCAATCGTACATTTATTGTAAATACGACATTTCATAAATTCCCCCTAAATTCTGATTGAGCCACAAAATATACCCGCATGGTCGAAGGCAATCACCTATGTTTGTTTGATGTATGGACAGAGCGTTTCCTGTCCATACCGGCGAATGATTCCCGGCAGTCAACTTGAACCACTCTCTGTTTTTTTGATGAACCGAACTGCCCGTATTTTGCCATTCCCCGCAAAAGCCATACACTGTGAGCCGTATCCTTCACGAGGTTGACCGATGGCACACACATCCGCACCGACTGCGCCCGATTCGGCGCGCGCGGCATTCTTCGCCGGCGCCAAAGCCACCATCCCGCTAGTGGTGGGCGCACTCCCTTTCGGCATCATCTTCGGCACACTGTCATCCGCCGGCGGACTTTCCGCCTGGGGCGCGCTGGCGATGTCGGCATTCGTGTTCGCGGGGTCGGCGCAGTTCATCGCCGTGGGTTTGCTGGCGGCGGGGAGCAGCGTCCCCATCATCATTCTGACCACCTTCGTGGTGAATTTGCGGCATCTGCTCTACAGCGCGAGTCTGATTCCCCATCTGAAACACCTGCCCCAACGCTGGCTCGCGCCGCTGGCGTTCTGGCTCACCGATGAAACCTTCGCCGTGGTCGTCAACCACTTTTCGGCGCACCCCAACCACCGACACAACCGCTGGTATTATCTCGGCTCCGCGCTGACCATGTACCTGAGCTGGCAAGTGTGGACACTGCTCGGCATCACCGTCGGGCAATCCATCCCCGACGCCGCCGGATGGGGGCTGGATGTCGCCATGCCGGTCACGTTCATCGGCATGACCATCCCCTATTTAAAAAACAGACCGATGTGGGTGAGTGTGCTGGTCGCGGGCGCGGTATCGGTGCTGGCGCACCCGTTGCCCAACAAATTGGGGATGATGTTGGCGGCGGTGGCGGGCATCGGCGCGGGATTGGCGGCGGAATCGCGCCGGAAACCGGAGGTGACGGGATGAAAGAAGTGTGGCTCATCGGCGGAATGATGGCGGTGACATTCGCCATTCGGTACACCCTGTTTGCCGCCTCCGGGCAATTGGAATTCCCCGCCCCGTTGGCGCGCGCCCTGAAATACGTCCCCCCGACGGTGCTCACCGCCATCATCGTGCCATCCATATTAATGCCCCACGGCACGCTCGACCTTTCCCCGCAAAACGCATATCTGGCGGCGGGCGTGGCGGCGGGCGCCGTGGGCTGGTGGCGCAAAAACCTCCTTTTGACCATCCTCAGCGGGATGGCGGCATTTCTGCTGTGGCAATGGCTATGGTGAAAATATCCATTTAAATCCAATCATCCGAAACGTGCGTATCTTTCAGTAACAAACAAGGCTCTTTGGGGATTCAGGGGGGCTGTCATTGCGAGCGAAGCGAAGCAATCTCAGTGAACGTTAGCGGAGATTGCTTCGGCGCAAAAAACGCGCCTCGCAATGACATTTCATAAATTCCCCCTAGATTCTAATTGAGCCACAAACAACAACTGTATGTTTCTGAAAGGAGAAAATTCATGAAACGCACACGATTAATGGCTATTATCGGCACGGTACTGATATTCACCCTGGTTTTGATTGGCGCGAGCTTCGCGCAGGGGGCAACGGTTCAGGTGGCAGACAACCCGACGGTGGGCAAAATTCTGACGGATGCCAACGGGATGACCCTCTACATTTTCGCGGTGGATGAAGAAAATGTCAGCAAATGCTACGACGGTTGCGCCCAAAACTGGCCCCCCCTCACCGTGGCAGCGGATGAAACCCCGACCGCCGGGGCAGACCTTCCGGGTGAATTGGGCGTGATTGACCGCACGGACGGCACACGGCAGGTCACATACAACGGCATGCCCCTCTACTACTTCTTCAAAGACGCGCAACCCGGCGATGCCAACGGGCAAAACCTGAAGGATGTGTGGTTTGTGGCGCATCCATCCCCCGCCGATATGACCGTCGCCAGCCCGGTGGTCAACGTTTCCACCTCGGCTTTGGGCGATATTCTGACCAGTCAGGGCATGACCCTCTACATGTTCACCAAAGATATGCCCGGCGTGAGCAACTGCAACGAAGGCTGTATGGAAAACTGGCCCCCCCTGCTGGTTAACGGCGGCGAAGCCGTTGCCGGAACCGGCTTGTCCGGCGAATTGAGCATCATCACCCGCGCCGATGGCGGTCAGCAAGTGGCATACAACGGGCAACCGCTCTACTTCTGGAAAAACGACCGCCGCATCGGTGACACCACCGGACAAGGCGTGAAAGACGTGTGGTTCGTCGTCAACCCCGCCGAAGCGATGGCAATGGCGGCGCCGGCAGAACTCCCCGTCACCGGCGGGAACACCTTCCCCCTCACCACCATCCTGCTGATTGCCGCCGGAGTCGTGCTGCTGGTCGGTGGCGTGGCAACATCACGGATGTGGTCGGCGCGGTAGCCGCCATCTTTCCCATCATCGCATGAATCGCTACAGCACACGGACGCAACCGACGCGCGCTCCGTGTGCTGTAGCCGTTGAACATCGGTTTTTCGGCATAAAAAATATGAATCTTATCGGATTGTGGTACAATAAAAACAGTCAACCGCTTATTCCTGCAACCCACCGGAGAGCGCCAACTTTGCGTACCGCACCCGTAACCGACAGCAATCTAATCCGCCAAATTGCGGCGGGCGATGCCGACGCCCTGCAACAATTGTTCAAACGATATGAGCGTCTGGTGTTCAGTCTGGCATTCCGAATTGTGGATGAAACCACCGTCGCCGAAGAAGTGACGCTGGATGTATTTTTGCGCATCTGGCAAAAAGCGGACCGTTACCGCGCGGAAAAAGCGCAGGTGAAAACATGGCTGGTGCGCATCACGCGCAATATCGCCATCGACCATCTGCGGCGAAACAACCGCCGAGGGTTGCATGCGCAGGTGGATTGGGCGGATTCGGCGTATCGGGAGCTGCTGCCCGTCGCCCCCTCATCCGAAGAGACGGTCAGCGCCAATATACGGCAGGAATCGGTGGTGCGGGCGGTCGCCAGTTTGCCGGATAACCAGCAAACGGCGCTGTCAATGGCATATTTTAAAGGATATTCCCACCGGGAAATCGCCCAAATTTTGAATGAACCGGTGGGCACGGTGAAAACCCGCATCCGTCTGGCGATGAAAAAATTGCGCCATCTTCTGCACGACGAAACATGAACGTGGTGCGGAAAAAATTGTGTAAATGGTGAATCACATGCCGGAAGAACATGTAATCGAACAATTGCCGGATTATGCCCTGGGCATACTTTCCGCCGAAGAGACCCGACACATTGAGCGTCATGTGAACACATGCGCCCTGTGCCGGCGCGAATTGACAACCTTCGAAGCGATTGCGGGAGAGTTGGCGCTCGCCGTGCCCGCCGTGGAACCATCCGCCGGGTTGGAAACCCGTCTGATGGACGCCGTTGCCCGCACCCCGCAACAATCCGCGACACCCCGTCGCTCGTGGTGGGAAACGTTGAAAGCCCTCTTCGCGCGCCCCGTTCCGGCATGGAGTCTCGGTGCGGTGGCGGTCGCGCTGATTGCGATTCTATTCGCGGTGTGGTCAACCCGTCCCGCCGCCCCCGCCGTGCCGGACGGCATGCAGACCATCGCCATGGCGGGCACAACCGCCGCCCCCGAAGCGTCCGGTCTGCTGGTGATTGACCCGACGGGCAACAAAGGAACGCTCATCGTGGAAGATTTGCCCGTTCTCGACCCCGAACACCAATACCAACTGTGGGTCATTCGGGACGGCACGCGCACCAGCGGCGCGATTTTTTCGGTGGATGAAACCGGCTACGGCACCATCGAAGTCACCTCACCCCGCCCGCTCACCGAATACGGCGCATTCGGCATCACCATCGAACCCTTCGGCGGCAGTCCCGGTCCCACCGGCGACAAAGTTCTGGGTGGCTCGTTGTAGCCGCCTCCCTGTTTCCCCCCAAAAAATTTCCACTCAAATTGAATACCCACCATATCTGAGGTATAATTCCTTCGCGCGAATTCGTACAAACCCCACCGTCTAACGGCTCGAAGGAGGCTTTTATGACGGTACAATATGCCATTCATGCCCAAAATCTGGTGAAGAATTACGGCTCGGTGCAAGCCTTGCGCGGCGTAAATCTGGATGTTCGCCCCGGCGAAATCTTCGGCTTTTTGGGACCCAACGGCGCGGGAAAAACCACCACCATCCGCTGCATGCTCGACCTCATCCGCCCGCAAGGGGGAACCCTGACCGTGCTGGGCATCAATCCGCAGGAAGACCCGGTCGCAGTGCGGGAACGCACGGGGTATCTGCCCGGCGAATTGAACCTGTACAACAATTACACCGCCCGCGGGATGATCAATCTGCTCAACCATCTGGGCGGCAACCACGCCGATAACGCCTACATCAACGAATTGGCGAAACGATTGCAGTTGACACTGGACATCCCCATCAAAAACCTGTCGAAGGGGAACAAGCAGAAAGTCGGGCTGGTGCAGGCGTTCATGCACCGCCCCGAACTGCTGATTTTGGATGAACCGACGCAAGGGCTTGACCCGCTGATGCAGAAAGAAGTGCTGCGGTTGATTCGGGAAGTCCGAGAGCGTGGCACAACCATCTTTTTCTCGTCGCACATCATCAGCGAAGTGGAATTTTTGGCAGACCGGGTGGGCATCATCCGGCAGGGAGAGGTGGTCGAAATTATTGCGCCGGAAGAACTGCGCGAGCGCGCGCTGCGAACGGTGCAGGTGCGCTTCAAATCGCCGGTGGATGCGCAAACATTGCAGGTGGACGGCATCTCGGTGCTGGAAACCAATGCCGCCGGCGACAGGGTTTCGCTGCGCGTCACAGGGGAGATGGATACCTTCATCAAAACGCTGGCGCATTTCCCCGTGCGCGATTTGGAAATTGAACGCCCGTCGCTGGAAGAAATTTTCCTGCAATTTTACCGTGAACCGGGCGGGGAGGCGTAATGATGCTCGCAATTTTATTCCATACCCTGCGCCGACTGCGGGGCGCAATTCTGGGCTGGGGATTGAGCCTCACCCTTATGCCCATTCTTTCCATTTCGCTGTTTGACACCCTGGCGAGTCAGGGCGAAAATCTCGATAAACTGATGGCGACTTATCCGCCGGAAATGACCATCGTGTTCGGTAAAATTTCCGGTATCGGAACGCCGGTGGGCTTTTTGGGGCTGGAATTTTTCGGATTGATGCCCTTCCTCCTCGGCATTTTTGCGGTGATTGCCGGGGCGGGCGCGGTCATTGCCGATGAAGAAGCGGGCATACTCGACCTGCTGCTGGCGAATCCGCTCAGCCGCACCACCCTGTTTGTCGGGCGAACGCTGGGAGTATTTTTGGCGCTGGCGGCAATTCTGGGGATGTCGCTGCTGGGGATGACCCTTGCTCAAACCCTGTCGCAGGAAATGAATCTGACGTTCGGGCAACTGTTGCGCGCGTTCTTCCCGCTGTATGTGCAGGTGTCGCTGTTTACGGCGCTGGCGCTGGCGTTGAGCATGCTTTTGCCGGGGCGGTCGCTGGCGGCAATGACCGGCGGGCTGATTTTGGCGGCATCATATTTCGCCAATTCCATGGCGGATGTGAACGCCTCGCTCGAATCGGTCGCCAAATTGTCCCCCATATATTATTATCCCAGTTCACAGGCGCTGGTGGAAAAACTGGACTGGACGCCTCTGTCCATCTTAATCGCCCTCACCATTGCGTTGGTCGGGCTGGCATGGTGGCGCTTTCAGCGGCGAGACCTGCGGGTCAGCGGGGAAAGTCTGTGGCGGTTGCGGCTGCCTTTTCGCGGCGCAAAAGCAAATGAAGGGGGTTTATGATGATAGCATTAATCTGGCACACGCTCCGGCGGATGAAATGGCATATCATCGGCTGGAGTTTGGGGATGGCATATATGGGGTCGGTGGTGGTTCTGTTCGCCGACAACCTGACCGAGCAGGCGGCGCTTATGCAGCAATTCATCGACGCCCTGCCGGAGGGGGTGATGGATTTTCTGGGCGGGCTGGACGCATTCATCACCCCGGCGGGGTTCATTGACGGCAAACTTTTCTCGCAATTGCCGCTGATGATGGGCATCTTTGCCATCATCGTGGGCAGCGGGCTGGTGGTGGCGGATGAAGAAAACGGCATGATGGATGTGCTGCTGGGACAGCCCGTCAGCCGCACCAAACTCTTTTTCTCGCGGGTGCTGGGCGTCGCCATCGGCGCGACCATCATTTTTGCCGTGGCAGCGGTGGCGACCATTCTGCCGCTCGGCTCGGTGGACCTCGGCATTTCGCCGGGGAGGATGGCGCTGGCGTTCCTGCCGGCGTGGGCGCAAATCCTCTTTTTCATCGCCTTCACCCTGCTGTTGAGCATGGTCTTGCCCTCGCAGAAAATTGCCGCGTCGGTGTCGGGCTTCTATCTGATATTTGGATATATTCTCGCCGGTATGGCGAATATCAATGCCGGTTGGGTGACGGCGGCGCGGTTCTCCACGCTGTATTATTATCAGGGTGGCGCGGTACTGCATGAAGCGATGAACTGGCGTTGGGTACTCGCCGTGCTGGCGCTCACGATTCTCTGCGCGCTGGCGGCATGGCGGCGCTTTCTGGCGCGCGATTTGCGCGTGCGCGGCGAAGGCTCATGGCGCGTCCCCGCCGAACACAAAACTATCGCCACCGGATGACCGGCAGCGAAACTTGTCCCGCATCCAACCCTCACCGGGGTTGGGTGCGTTTTTTTGTGCGGATAATGTCCACAACCGGCGCGGGGCTTTGCTTCCCCCTTCCTCTCTCTGGTATAATGAGCAGGGTAGCAAGGTAGCAAAGTAGCAAAGTTGCAGGGTTGCAATCCCCATTGGAGGCGAACGATGAACATTTTAGTGACGGGCGGCGCGGGATATATCGGCAGTCATGTGGTGGAAGAATTGGTACGGCAGCGCGAATCGGTGGTGGTGTTCGATAATCTCTATCAGGGACACCGCGAAGCCGTTGACCCTGCCGCCATTTTCATTCAGGGCGATTTGGCGAATCGGGCGGAGATTGACGAGGTGCTGGACACCTATCCCATCGACGCTATCATGCATTTCGCCTCGCACACGCTGGTGGGCGAAAGCATGGAAAACCCGTTCCGCTATCTGGGTGAAAATGTGACCAACGCCCTGAATCTGCTCCAATCGGCGGTGGAACACGGCGTGCGGAAGTTCATTCTTTCCTCCACGGCAAACCTGTTCGACGACCCGGAAAAAATCCCCATCGCCGCCACCGAGCGCATCGTGCCGGGCAGCCCCTACGGCGAATCAAAATACATCATCGAGCGCTTCCTCCACTGGCTCGACAAAATTTACGATTTCCGTTTTGCCGCGCTGCGCTATTTCAACGCGGCGGGCGCATCCGAGATTCACGGCGAAGACCACGACCCCGAATTGCACCTCATCCCCATTGTGCTGGAGGTGGCGCGCGGCAAACGGGACAAGCTCATCATCTTCGGGGACGATTACGACACCCCCGACGGCACATGCGTGCGCGATTATATCCACGTGCTCGATTTGGCGCAGGCGCACATTCTGGCGCTCCGCGCACTGGACGGCGGCAGTCGCACCTACAATCTGGGGAACGGCAAAGGCTACAGTATCATGGAGGTGGTGCAGACCGCCCGCGACATCACCGGACATCCCATCCCGGTGGAGATTGGCGCGCGCCGCCCCGGCGACCCCGATATTCTCATCGCCGACAGCGAGCAAATTCGCCGCGAATTGGGCTGGACACCGCAATACCCCGACCTGCGCAGCATCATCGAAAGCGCGTGGAACTGGTTTCAAAAACACCCCGACGGCTATGACGACAATTAAAAGTGCAAAATGAAAAATGAAAAATTTTGCACTTTGCATTTTTAATTTTGAATTGATATGAAAGTTGCCATCAATGCATGGTTCATCAACCAAATAAACACCGGGAGCGGGCAGTATTTGCGCTATTTGGTTTCCGCGCTGGCGAAATTCGACCCCGCGCTGGAAATCACGCTGATTGCCCCCACCTTCGCGCTGGAAAACGCCCCCACCGACTGGGGCGATTCGGTGACGCTACACCCCGTGCCGTTGAAGCCGGGCAACTGGCACAAACTCCGCTTCGAGCAATCGCTGTTCCCCAAAACCGCGCGCGCCATCGGGGCGGATGTGGCGCACGTGCCCTACTGGGGTTCCGCGCTCAACCCGCGCTTGCCGACGGTGGTCACGGTGCATGACATCATTCCGCGCGTGCTGCCCGAATATCACGGCAGTCCCGCCGTGCGGCTGTACACCGGGCTGGTCAGCGCCGCCGCCGCCAACGCCGATTTGATTTTGGCGGATTCGGATGCCAGCCGCGCCGACATTCTGGCGCACCTGCACCTCCCGCCGGAGAAAGTCCGCACGGTGTATCTCGCCCCCGCGCCGCACTATCAGCCCGCCGAAACCTGGGCGGAAATTGACGCCGTGCTGGAAAAATACAACCTGCCGGAAGTGTTCGCCCTGTATATGGGCGGTTTCGATGTGCGGAAAAATCTGCGTGCCCTGCTGCACGCCTGGACTTTCGTCGTTTCCGGGTTGGGGGATAACGTGAAACTGGTGATGGCGGGCAAACTCCCCGCCATCAATTCGGCATTCTTCCCGAACCCGCTGAAACTCGCGGATGAGTTGGGCATCGCCGACCACATCATCACCCCCGGTTGGATTGATGAAGCCGACAAGCCCGCCCTCTACAGCGCGGCGAGGGTGTTCGTCTATCCTTCCCGCTATGAAGGCTTTGGCTTGCCCGTGCTGGAAGCGATGGCGTGCGGCACGCCGGTGGTCACCACCACCGCATCATCGCTGCCGGAATTGGCGGGCGCGGACGCTTTTTTGGTTGACCCGGATGACACCAAACAGCTCGCCGCGCCGATAATCTCGCTCACCATTCAGGAGGATACCCACAATGAAATGGCGGAACGGGCATACCGGCGCGCGCAGGAATTCAGCTGGCAAATTACCGCCCGCAAAACATTGCAGGCGTATCGGGATGTGATACAGTGAACGTTTTGATGATTTCAAAGGCGCTGGTCGCGGGCGCATATCAGAAAAAATTAGAGGAAATTGCCGCACACGACGATGTGAATCTATCGGTGGTGGTGCCGCCCGCATGGGGCACACAACGGCTGGAACGAGCGCACACCGAAGGCTACCGGCTCATCGTCAGCGATATTCGCTTCAACGGGAATTTTCACCTGCATTTTTACCCCAAACTGAAGCACATCATCGCCGAAACCGCGCCGGATGTGATTCATATTGATGAAGAACCGTACAATTTCGCCACCTTTCACGCGCTGAAATTGGCGCGGAAACACGGGGCGAAAACGGTGGTCTTCAGTTGGCAGAACATCAATCGCCAATACCCGCCCCCCTTCGGCTGGATGGAAAAATACGTGCTGTCGCACACGGACGGGCTGATTGTGGGCAACGCCGAGGCGCAATCGGTGTGGCGGAAAAAGGGCTACGCCGGCGAACTGTGGCAGATTCCGCAATTCGGCGTTGACCCCGCCATCTTCCACCGCCGCCAGCGCGTCCACCGGGTCAGCAAACCGAGCGTGATTCTCCAGCGCAGCGCCCGCCGTCCCAGCCAGCCCGCGCTGGTGATTGGGTATGTCGGGCGGCTGGTGGAAGAAAAGGGCGTGGAATTGCTGATGAAAGCCGTCGCCGCGCTGAAAGGTCCGTGGGAGATGAAAGTGCTCGGCAGCGGTCCCGACCGGCGGCGATTCGAGCAGATGGCGCAATGGCTCGGCATTGAGTCGCGGGTGACCTTCGACCGGCAATTGCCGTCCACCCACATGCCGAATTACCTCAGCGGGCTGGACGTGCTGGTACTCCCCTCGCAGAGCCGCCCCAACTGGAAAGAGCAATTCGGGCGGGTGCTGATTGAGGCGATGGCGTGCGAAGTGGTCACCGTCGGGGCGCGGTCGGGCGCGATACCGGAGGTGATGGGCGATGCGGGATTGCTCTTCGATGAGGGGGATGAAGACGATTTGCGGGCGCAATTGCAGCGCCTGCTCGACGATGTGCCCCTGCGCGGCAAACTCCGCGAGCGGGGCAAAACCCGCGTGCTGGAAAATTACACCCACGCCGCCATCGCCGCACACACGGTGGACGTGTATCGGCAATTACGGGGGTGATTGGAGATTCGTTATTGGAAATTTGCGATTCTGTACCCCTGAACCTTAAACCTGAAACCAAGAACTGACAACCGACAACCGGAAACCAAAAACCAAAAACCAAAATCTTTCAACGAGGAGAGTAACCATGTTAAACGGAAAAACCATTTTAATCATCGGCGGGTATGGGATGGTCGGACGGGCGATTTGCCGCGAACTGATTCACCACCAGCCCGAAACCCTCATCATCACTTCCCTTTTGGAAAGCGAGGCAAAAGAAGCCGTCGCCGCGCTGAAAAAGGAATTCCCCGAAACCGACACCAAACTGCTCCCCCATTGGGGCAATATTTTCGTGCGTGCCTCGCTCAAAGATACCCCGCGCGCCGAAGTCCTCTCCAACCCGGAATACCGTATTCAACTCTACCGCGACGTGCTCGACAGCTTCACCCCCGAAACGCTGGAAAGCTCCTTTCTGGCGCAACTGGTCATGGGCACAACCCCAGAATATCCCGGCGTGAAACCCCACATCATCATCGACGCGGTGAATACCGCCACCGCGCTGGCATATCAGGATATTTACAACTCGGCGGCGGAAGTCCACGATTTGTATGAAAAAGCCGAAAAAGTGTGGGAGGAAAACGAGCGGGCGGTGGTGGAACGCCTGCTCATCAGCCTGTACACCCCGCAGTTGGTGCGCCATGTGCAAGTCCTCAACGAAGCCATGCAGCGCGCGGGCACACAAGCGTACCTGAAAATCGGCACCAGCGGCACGGGCGGGATGGGGCTGAATATCCCCTACACCCACGGCGAAGAAAAACCGTCGCGGGTGCTGTTGTCGAAAGCGGCGATGGCGGGCGCGCACACTTCCCTCCTCTTTTTGATGGGGCGCACACCGGGCGGTCCCGCCGTGAAAGAAATCAAACCGACCGCCGCCATCACTTGGAAAAATATCGGCTACGGCGCCATCAAAAAACGCGGACGCGCCATCGCCCTGCACGATTGCCCGCCGGAAGCCGGTATCAAACTGACCCCCGGCACGCACTTCGATTTGAATGAACGCCCCACCGCCCCCGCCGAAAACGGCGTGCTGGAATCGGTCTTCATCGACACGGGCGAAAACGGACTCTTCTCGCTCAACGAATACACTGCCATCACCAGTTTGGGGCAGATGGAAGCGGTCACACCGGAAGATATTGCCTTCAACGTGATAGCCGAACTGCGCGGGCTGAACACCGGGAAAGATGTGATTGCCGCGCTGGACGGGGCGGTACTCGGACCGAGTTACCGCGCCGGAGTGCTGCGTCATCGCGCCATTGCCTACGCCAAACATCTGGCGGACGAACACGATGTGCCGTCGGTGGCGTTTGAAATTCTGGGACCGCCGAAAATGTCGAAACTGCTGTTTGAGGCGTATCTGCTCAAACAGATGTACCGCACGATGGAAGCGGTGGCGCAGGTGGACATCGCCCAATTAATGCAGGATGTGGAAGCGTTGGCACGCGGAAACGCCGACATTCGGCGGCAGGCGGTTTCCATCGGCATTCCCATTCTCATGCCCGATGGCGAAACCCTGCTGGCGGTCAATCGCGGCAAAGGGGAACATCGCTGGGAACGCACGGCATGGGATGTGACGCCGGACGCCATCGACCACTGGGCGGCGACGGAATGGATTGACCTGCGCCGGAAAAACATGGAACGCTGGCAGGAACGCTTCCGCACAATTTTGGACGAAATCGCCGCCCTGCCCGACCCGCTGGAGAATGCCAGTTCGCAATTTGGCAGAACTATGACCGACCCCGCGACGTGGGCGCTCGACCCGGACATTAATTTGGGTGAAGTTGCGGGCTGGATTTTCAGCACCGAAGAACAGGGCATGCGCATGAAAGGGTAACGAAAAAAATATTGACACATCGCGTCAGGCTGATTATAATCAGGGCACTTTGTTCCCACAGCCCCTATTTTGAGGATATATGCCCAAGCATCTGCCCGCGTATGCCAAATACGATTTACTCTTCTCTCCGCAGCGAATTTCCGCGCTGAAAGATATTCGCGGGAGAAAATGGCGGATGCTGGCATCAATGGTGGCGGAACTGCCGGAAACACATCCCGACGCGCTCGCACTGTCTCTCACGGTGATTCAACTGTCCGGCTGTGAAACATGCGAAAAAGACAGCTACCGGGCGCAGTTGGGATGCGCCACCTGTGCCCGGCGCTCATTGGTGAGCTTCAAAGGCTCGGATGAGGCATTATTGCGCGATTTTGAAACTGCCCGCAAAAAAATCATCGCCCATTTGACGCCGCCATGACGATTGTTTGACAGCTATGACGCACTGTGTTATGATGGCACACTATCAGACACCAACCCCGATATTGAGGAGGGAAAGCAAAGATGCTGACGCTGGTTGAAAAACTTCTATTTTTCTGGGCAGTCGTATTGTCGTTGTATTATGGCGCGCGCTACTTTGACCGGATGGTGAAGGTCATTCTGCGCGGGCAGGATGAGCTGTATCTGGATCATCTGCCCCGCCGATTGTGGCACGCACTGGAATCGTTTGTCAGTTTACGGACGGTGTTCAAAACCCGCACCGTCGAAAGCTCATTCCACGCCGCCATTGCCTGGGGCTTCATGTACTATTTTCTGATAAACGCCCTCGACGTGCTGGGGGGATATATCCCCGCCGTACACGAATGGACGCAATCGCCGGCGATGGGCTGGTACCGGCTGGGCGGCGACATTTTGAGCATCAGCGTGCTGGTGGGGATGATCTATTTTCTCAGCCGCCGCTTCATGGTGGACACCCCCGCGCTGAACATCCGCGACAACGTGACGCTGCACCCCAAAGCCAAAACGGGCATGCGCCGCGACTCGCTGATTGTGGGGATTTTCATCCTGCTGCACGTCGGATTCCGCTTTTTGGGCGAATCGTTTCTGGTGGCGCAAGAAGGGGGCGATGTATGGCAGCCCTTCGCTTCCACCGTGGCGAATCTGTGGGCGGGGATGTCGCCCGCCGCGCAACTGGCGGGCTGGCACGTCTCATGGTGGCTCGCGCTGGGGTTGATTCTGGCGTTCATCCCCTATTTCCCGTACACCAAACACCTGCACCTGATGGTCGCTCCCGTCAATTTCATGACCCGCCCGCAAAAACGTTCCATCGGGGAACTGAAACCCCTTGATTTTGAAGATGAGACCATCGAACAATTTGGCGCGGCAAAACTCACCGATTTGAGCCAAACCCAAATCCTCGATGCCTTCGCCTGCATCATGTGCAACCGCTGTCAGGACGTGTGTCCCGCGTACAGCACCGGCAAAGAGTTGTCGCCGTCCGCGCTGGAAATCAACAAACGGTACGGCATCAAATCGCATTTCGGGGCAATTGCCATCGGCGAGAGCGATTTGGATTTGATGGATGTGGTCATCAGCGAAAGCGCCGTGTGGGCATGTACCACCTGCGGCGCGTGCTCGGAAATCTGCCCGGTGGGGAATGAACCCTTCACCGACATCATGGACATTCGGCGCAATCAGGTGTTGATGGAAAGCGAATTCCCCGAAGAGTTGCAGCAGGCATTCCGAGGGATGGAACGGAACGGCAACCCGTGGCAAATGTCGAACGACCGGCTGGAATGGGCGCAATCACTGGATTTCAAAGTGCCGACAGTGGAAGACAATCCCGATTTCGAGGTGCTGTATTGGGTGGGCTGTGCCGGCGCATTCGACCCCGGCGCGCAGGCGATTGCCCGTTCATTCGCCACCATTCTGAACCGCGCGGGCGTGAATTTCGCCGTGCTGGGCAACCGGGAATCATGCACCGGCGACACCGCTCGCCGCGCGGGGAACGAATATCTGTTCACCGAAATGGCGATGGGGAACATCGAAACGCTGAACGGCGCGGGCGTGAAAAAAATCATCGCCACCTGCCCGCACTGTCTGCACACCATCAAAAACGAATATCCGCAATTCGGCGGTGAATATGAGGTTATCCACCACACCGAATTCATTAATGAGCTG
>JAJRSQ010000159.1 GCA_024278725.1 Chloroflexota bacterium | reverse complement strand
GGCATCGCCCCAGCCATTGAAAAAATTCGGATAGAACGGTTCGCCGCAGGTGGAAAACCCGCCGACTTGCGCGTCGCTCACCGTCACGCCGTTCAGCCCTTGCCGCACGGTGGTTGTGCCCTCCGGGGTGATGAGTGGGGGCGAATAGACCGGCAACCCGAAGCGGAGCGTCGCCCATGTGTCGGGGCGGGTGTCGCTGAACGTCTCCGGGTACACCCGGTCGGGAATTGCCGTCCCCGCCGCATCGTCCCGGTCGTGAACAACCATCGCCAGCCCCCACTTCGTTCCGTTGGCGGGTTTGCTCATCCCCAAACTTGAAAAAGGTATTTCAAAAGTGATGTTCCATCCTCGGTCATCGGCATTGGGGTCGTTGAGGCTGTCGCCCATCCAACCGGAAAGGGTGGTGAAGGGAATTGCCGCACTTTGCCAGCCTGTGCCGTCGCCGCGATACGCCGTTTGGTAGCCCGCGCGGGATTGCCAGTGGTTCAACTGCCCCACGAATTTGTAGCCGGTGGATGTGGGTATCGTGCCCGATGCGCCGCCGGTGTTCAGATACAGCGTCACCGCATCCCACTGCGCCAGCGTACCGGGGTCGGGGGCGGGGGTAGTGGTATCGTACCACAATTTATTGTCGAAAATATGGGCGGTGACAATCAACTTGTCATCGTTGTAAATCGTCCGCACATCCACATAATTGCCGGTGGGGTCAACTTGCCCGAACCAGAAGATGGCGCGTTCCGGTACGGGGATGTTGGTGGTAGCGGGGGTGTACGGCACATTTATCTGTCGGATGGGATTTTGGGCGCGCACCGAGCCGCCCTCCCCGAAGACTGCCGCCATTGCCAGCGAGAGTATCAGTATGAAAAGAATTTTTGTGCCGCTGAATTTGTCATTGCGAAGCCCGTAGGGCTGAAGCAATCTCCGGCATGTATTGTGGAAGATTGCTTCGCTTCGCTCGCAATGACATTCTGACCGGCGATATGGTGTGTCTTTGTGTGCCATCATGGTCACCGCATCACCAGTGGCAGGTAGACTTTCTGTGTCGCCACGCTGAAACTCACCGGCACGGATTTGGACACGCCGCCGCCATCGGCGTTGATTTGCAGTTGGAAGGAACCGCTGCCCTGCAAATCGGTCACGGTGAGGATGGCGCTGCCCGGCGGGGTGAGGCTACCGGTGTTGAATGACGCGCTCAAGCCAGCCGGTTGGGCGGCGAGCGAAAGGGTCACCGGCGCATTGAAGCCGCCGAGTGGCGTCAGGGTGACGGTATATTGTGCCGCTCCGCCCGCATCCACCACTTGCTGCGCGGGGGAGACTTCCATAAAAAAAGTTGTGGCTTGCGGTGCCCCTAATTCCCGCTCCAGCACTGCCATTATTTTTTGCAGATGGTATAAATCGCCCCGATAAAATCCGGGGATGTCCAGATATTTTTTCAGCGTGGAAGCCGGTTCCTGCAGAATGAGCGCCTTCGCCATGAAAATGCCGTATGAGTCATACAACGGCGAAATTGAATTTTCGGCGAAACCTGTTTCGGAAAAGGTGACGAACCAGAAGGGCGCGACCCGTTCATATTCCGCGACTGCCGCCTGCACTTTCCCCGCCGCGTTGGCGCGGAGATAATCCGCCAGTTCCGGGGTGAGGAACATAAAGTTGCTGGCGACATTCAACGTGCGGCAGTAGGCTTCCCGATTGCCCGCGCCGGCGTCGCCGTATGCCGAATCGGCGGTGAAGTTTGCCGCCCGCAGTGAAAGCAGGTGGTTCAGGGTGTTACGGATGGCGGTGGTTTCCGGATAGCCCGCGAGCTTTTCCAACCCCAGATAGCCCTGATAGCCGGCGATGAAAGCGTTGTGCTCGAAGGGGCGTTTCAGCAATTCCGCATCGGCGGGGGGGGATTCGAGCCGGTTTTTCGCCGCGTCGAACAGGGTTTTCGCATCCCCGAAGGTGTCGGCATATTTCCACAGCGCGTAAAACATAAAGGGATTGCGTCCCCAGCCATTGTTATTTTTGAAGGTGTAATTTTCCTGCTGGGGTCCAAAATCGCCGATGGTTGCTTGCACGTCGTCGGGCAAATCGAACAGTTCCCGCGATGCGCCCGCCCAGCCGATGTAATTGTAAGTGTACGGCGGGTAGGTCGCCAGTTCATTTTCCAGATAGGTTTTCACCTGCGCCTGCAACCCCGCCGAAAGATAGGGGAAGGCGTTGGTGAGGGTGAGGAGCGTCTCGCTGCTGTTGTGGAAATAGCTGGCAAAATCGTCGCCGCAGGTGTCTTTGGCGCGAAAATCGAAAATGCCGTGGCTGATGTATGCCGGACGCAGGTGTCCCGCGTCCACAATTTTCTGCACCTCCGCTTCGAGTTCCGCCGCCAGCGCGTCGGTGGTTTTCAGGCTGAAGTTTGCGCTCGGCGGGGTGACAATCTGCGCGGTGGGAAGTTCGGTGGGGGTGGATTTTGAGCCGTCAAAGGCGATGATGGCATTGCTGCGGTGCAGATACACTTTGCCGTTGTACGGTATCGGCGGGTTGGTGTCGGCGTGGAAGCCGTACACCCCGTTGCGCCCGCCGAAAACGGCGTAGGGGGTGGTGTATTCATTGCGCGGGGGATTGGCATCCGGATTCCAGTACATCGAATTGTACCCCGGCAGTTTGCTGTCCAAGTCGTAGGTGAAGTAGCTCCACGCCGTGCCGGGTTGCGAAACGTCCATCGCCTGCGCGAGGCGGTCGCAGCAACGTTGCCAGTAGATGATGTTTCCGCCCGCGCTGTACGCTTGCGGCTCGTCCACGGCGTTCCACCCGCCATTGGGGATGCTGATGAATGGGGTATCCATCTTCCACCCGCTGATGTTCCCCCCTGCAATATAGGCATCGGACATATAATTATTTGATTGATAGAGGACATCATCCCCGCCGACAACCGGGGGATAGCGTGTGCCGCTGTGTGTGCCGACCCAGAGGAAGGGGGCGTATTCTTTTTTGCCGTCGCCGTCGAAGTCGTAGGTGATTTCCGCGCCGGTGGCGGCATCCAGCACAAAGACGGTGCGCCGGTACGGTTTTTGTTCAAAATATTCGGTGATGGGCACGGTCGTCCCGCTCGATTTGCCGGTGTCGATGGTGGTCGTTCCCGCCGCCCAGTCGCCCGGTTCTGTTCCCGTTGGTCCGACATAAGTGCCGCGCGGCTCATTTTTGTGATTCGGGTACACGTCGGTCAGTTCCAGCTCGGTGATTTGAGTCCCCGCGCCGGGGGTGATTGAGGTGCGGTAATTATTGCTCCCGGCAAAAATCACCCGATTGCGGTACACCACGGGCCACCATGACGTGAATCCCGCGCCGGGCAATTTCGCCGATTGCCACACCAGACCGCCCGTATTTTCGTTGAGGGCGTAAGCGTAGCTGTCGTTGCTGGCAAAATAAACCACGCCATTATTGTAGGCGGCGGAATACAGAATGGCTCCGCCGGTTTTGAATTTCCACGCCAGCGTGCCCGCCTGCGGACTGCCCTGCGCGTAGATGGCATAAAAGTAGCCGTCGCGGTTGCCGAGGAAAACTTTATCGCCGACGACCAGCGGATTGGTTTCAAAACCTGCGTCCGCCTCGAATGTCCACAGCCCTTGTCCGGTGTTGGCGTCGACGGCGTGCAACTTGTGGTCAAGCCCGCCGACATACGCCACACCGTTCGCAATTGTCGGCGAATGTCCGAGCGGCATTTCGGTGGGATAGACCCACTTTTCCGCGCCGGTGGTCGCGTCGAGCGCGTACAGCCCATTGGCGGTGGAAATATACAGGGTGTTGTTATCGGCGATGATTTGGACTCTGGGGGGGATGTATGCTTCAAATTTTTTATACCACAGTGGCGAGAGCGCGCCCGGAATTTCCTCCGGCGTCCATGAGGTGCGTTGCGGATTTGCGCCCGCCATCGTCCAGCCGGCAGCCGCCGCTTGCGAGCGGCTATTGTCGGCGGGGGGGGAATCGGCATTTGCGCCCGATGGCATCATGAACAACATGGCTATCGCCACCAACGCAAAGATAAAGGGGTTACGCATGAAAATAAGGCCTCCGAAAAAAATGGTCGTTCAAAAAAAGTGTCCCGTTTCAAAAATAATGACGAAAAAACGGGAGGAATGATATGGTGCGTGGTGGTTTCAATCTATTCAATTGTTAACATTTTACCATATCTACCGGGGTGATGCACTAACTTTTGCGATATGGGGTGTAATCGTATGGTTTGCGTTGCAAGAACGTCTGTCTTTTTGGCGAAGATACTACAGCATCCTTAAAAAATTCTAACAATTTTCATACAGATTTCCTTGTGAAAACTTAGGTTTTACGGTTAAAATTGAAAAAGTTAGAAGTGTTGTTTTAAACTTTTGCAAAAGATGTCAGCTTTTCAGGAGACACTGTGAACATATGACGACGAAAACCAAAGCTGCACCAGTCCCCCAAAAGCCGGTCGGCGATTTGCCCACTATTTTGATAAAACCATCAAAAGGGTGGGTTTCGTTGCGTTTAGATGAGTTGTGGGCGTATCGTGAACTGTTATATTTTTTCATCTGGCGCGATGTGAAAATCCGTTATAAGCAGACCATTATGGGGGTGTCATGGGCAATCATCCAACCCCTGTTTACGATGGTGATTTTCAGCCTGTTCTTTGGCAGATTGGCGGGCATCCCTTCCGATGATGTGCCGTATCCTATCTTCAGCTATTCCGCCCTTGTGCCGTGGACGTTCTTTTCCAATGCGTTCATTCAGGCATCCAATAGTCTGGTGAACAATGCCGGTATGATCAAGAAAATCTATTTCCCCCGTTTGGCAGTGCCATTGGCGACGGTGCTGGCGGGGTCGTTTGATTTTGTGCTGGCGTTCATCGTGTTGCTGGGGATGATGCTGTATTTCGGTATCACGCCCACCATCAATGTGATTTGGCTGCCCTTCTTCGTCCTGCTGGCGCTGATTACCTCGCTGGGCGTGGGGCTGTGGTTCTCGGTGATGAATGTGCAATTCCGCGATGTGCGGTACATCGTGCCGTTTTTGTCGCAAGCGTGGATGTTCGCCACGCCGATTGCCTATCCCAGCAGTCTGCTGCCGGAGCCGTGGCGCACGCTGTACGGTCTCAATCCGATGGCGGGCGTGGTGGAAGGTTTTCGATGGGCATTGTTGGGCACAAAAACCGCGCCCGGTCCCATCATCATTGTTTCGACGTTGGTATCGGTGGCGTTGCTGGTGAGCGGTGCGTTTTATTTCCGGCGGATGGAAAAAACCTTCGCGGATGTAACATAGGAGATATTAATGAGTATTGCCATTCTGGCGAAAGATCTCGGCAAAGAATACCGCATCGGCGGTCCCCAAAAAACATACGACCGCCTCGGCGAACAGGTTGTGGATATGATGTCCGCACCTTTTCGGCGGGCGGCGAGCATCCTGCGCGGCGATGCCGCCGGTGCGGCGGAACTGAAAAAACGTTTCTGGGCGCTTCAGGACGTTTCATTTCAGATTGACCACGGCGAAGTAGTCGGCATCATCGGGCGGAACGGCGCGGGTAAAAGCACGCTGCTGAAAATCCTCTCCCGCATCACCGACCCGACGGTTGGCGAAGCGCGCATCTACGGGCGGGTTGGCTCACTGCTGGAGGTGGGAACCGGCTTCCACCCCGAATTGACCGGACGGGAAAATATTTTCCTGAACGGCGCAATCCTCGGCATGCGCAAAACTGAAATCATCCGCAAATTTGATGAAATTGTCGCCTTTGCCGAAATTGATGATTTCATTGACACGCCCGTCAAGCATTATTCCAGCGGGATGTATGTTCGTCTGGCATTTGCGGTGGCGGCACATCTGGAACCGGAAATCCTGCTGGTGGATGAAGTTCTGGCGGTCGGCGACGTGGCATTTCAGCGCAAAAGTTTGGGCAAAATGAGCGAAGTTGCCGCCGAAGGGCGCACCGTCCTTTTTGTGAGCCACAATATGGGGCTGGTGCAAACGTTGTGCCAGCGCGGCATTGTGCTGCAAGAGGGGCGCATCGTTTTTGATGGCGGCGCGTCCGAAAGCGTGGAATGCTATCTTCGCACGCTGGAGACGATGGGGCAGGAAGACCTCACCACCCGCACCGACCGTCAGGGGGCGGGGGAGGTTCGGGCAATTGACCTCACCATTTTTAACGGCGAAAATCAAGCCACCAGCATGCTCATCACCGGCAGCCCCGCCCGTTTTGAGGTTACGTTGGATGGCTGGATGTATGGGATGACCTGTGTGCTCACTATTTTTGACCACTTGGGCAGACCTGTGACGAAATTCCAAAGTGATGTGCAGGGTCCCGACGACGAAATCAACCCTGAGCTTGGGCATAAATTCGTGTGTGAAATTGATGAATTTTTGTTGATGTCCGGGAATTATCGCGTAGATATTTGGTTGCGCGGGGGAGATGAAGTGCAGGATTATGTGCAGGCGGCGGTGAAATTTGATGTGGAGACCGGGCTTTTGCGCGGCAGACCCGTGCGTGCCACGCCGGTGAATCCGGTATCAATGCTGATGCCCCATCGCTGGCGAACACCGGAATAATTTGAATGAGGACGTTAGATAACAATGAAGAAAACGCTGCTGGTGGGAATCGACGCCGCTTGTTGGGATTATCTGCATCCACTGCTGGAAGCGGGAAAACTGCCCACCCTTCAATCATTGATGGCGGAGGGTAGTTGGGGAACACTGACATCAACGATGCCCGCCCTCACCCCGGCGGCATGGAGTTCCATCATTACCGGGAAAACGCCGGGAAAACACGGCATCTTCGATATGACATGGCGCATACCGCGCTCGTATGATTTTTCCCCCGCGAATGCCAATCACCGGCGGGGTGCGCCCTTTTGGGCATACCTGAATCAACAGGGTGTGCGGGTCGGGTTGGTGAATATTCCGTTCACCTATCCCACAAAAACAATTGACGGCTTCTGGGTGGGTGGATTCGGCACCCCGAATTCCGTGTCGGACATCGTTTTCCCGGAAAGATTGCGGGCGCAGTTGCTCGCAAACTTCCCCGAATTTCAGCCCACTGTGGACGCGAAAATCTTGCAGACCGGCACCCCAGACGAAATTTTTGCCGCCGAGCGCGCCCATCAAGCCCTGCAAACCCGCATTGCGTGCGAATTGGCGGTGCAGGAACAAGTGGACGTGCTGGTCATCAATTTGATGTTGCTCGACCACGCCAACCACAAAATGCCGGATATGGCGCGGGTTCAGCAGGCGATCATCGAATCGGACAAAGATTTGGCGCAACTGCGGGCGGTGTTTCAACCGGACAGCACGCTTGTCATTTCCGACCACGGTTCGCGGCGGGTGAAAGGCGATTTTCTGCTGCACGTATGGTTGCGCGACCACGGTTTGGTGGTGCAGTTCCCGCGCACCCCATCCGAGCGCCGCGCCGCCGAAAATTGGGTGCTGAAACAGTGGCTTGAGACAAAAAACAACGCATCCGGCGCAATGGGAACGGTGATGCGGGCGGGGATGCGCGCTTTGTTGCGGGTACTACCGCATTCATGGCGAATGAAATTCTGGGAGACGGTGGAAACGGAAATCCCCTTCGCCAAAACCCATGTGCATTTTTCGGAGGAAATTAATTACAGCCATTCAAAAACTTTTCTGGGGGTGTCATATTCCGGCGTGCTGTATTTGAACGTTGTCGGGCGCGAACCGGAGGGCATTATTTTGCCGGAAGAATTTGAAGAAACTCGCCGTGAGATTATGGATGCACTGGCGGCAATCACCGACCCGGAAACGGGCAAGCCGGTCTTTTCCGGGGTGTTCACCCCGCAGGAACTCTTTGGCGAACATGTGCCGGACAACGCGCCCGACATCATTCTCGACGGGTATGGGTCGGATTGGAATATTTTGGGCACATATCGGCGCGGCGCATTTTCCGGGCGGGTGCATCACAAATATTTTGCGGAAAACTGGCGCGATTTCGGGCATCATCGCCGGAGGGGCATTGGTGTGTTCGCCGGAAAAGATTTTTCGTCGGGGCGTGAAAATCTGCGGGGCAGTGTGATGGATGTTCCCGCGCTGTTACTGCATTTATACGACGTGCCCATCCCCGATGATTTTGACGGCACGGTGCTGACCGATGCCTTCCGTCCGGATTTTCTGGCGGCGCATCCCGTGCGCTCGCAACCGGCGCGGACGGATTTTGCGCCATCGGCGGCGGGTGACGTTTATTCGGACGGTGAAGCGGACGAGCTGGTGGCGCATCTGCGGGCGCTGGGATATATGGAATAATCAATGAGCCTCAACATCCTTTATGCAATGCAGAATACGGGCGTGAATTTATTGGCGGATGCCGGCGCGCCGATTTTGGTGAAACGCACCGTGGACGGGTTACGGCAAGCCGGGCATCGGGTGCGGATTGTGGCGCTGGCGGGCAAATCGGCGCACATTTTTGCCGAACCGGACGACTATCGCACACACACCGCCGCCGATGCGGGTATCAGCGGGGCGGCGTGGTTTGTGTGGGGGGAACGGGTACTGCGGCGGGTGCAGCGTTTATTTCGCGTCCCGTATGTCGCATTTTTTGACAGCTTCCGGTTTTATCAGGTGATGCGCCGCCAGCTCGATGCCGTGGATGTGTGTCATGAATATCAGGGATTGTTCAGCGTGGGGGCGGCGCTGGCATGTCGAAAAAAGGGTGTGCCGCTGGTATTGACGGTGGATGCCGATTTGATATTGGAGCGTGCCGTGGTGGGGTATCCGTTGCGCGGTTGGCACGCCGCCCTTGCCCGCGCCGAGTTGCGATGGCTGTACCGGCAGGCGCGCGCCATCATCTGCGTGTCTGATGCGGCGAAACGGCATTTGGTCACCGCGTGGCACGTCCCCGCCGAGAAAATCACGGTGATACCCAACGGGGTGGATACCGACCTGTTCGGCGCACCCTACGATGCCGCCGCCATCCGCGCGGAATTTGGATTGGGCGATGCGCCGGTGGTGGGCTTTGTCGGCGGTTTTCAGAGATGGCACGGCATTGACGGACTGGCAGAAGCTTTTGCGCGGGTGAAAGAAGCGGTGCCGGGCGCGAAATTGCTGCTGGTGGGCGATGGTCCCGCCCGCGAGATGGTGGATGCGGCGCTGGCGCGGTTCGGGGTGGCGGATGATACCATCATCACCGGATTTTTGCCGCAATCCCGGGTGCCGCATTTGCTTTCCGCCGTGGATGTGGCGGTGATTCCGTATCCCAAGCTGCCGCAGGAATTGTGGTTTTCGCCCCTGAAATTGTACGAATATATGGCGGCGGGGAAAGCGATTGTCGCTTCCGAAGACGGGCAAATCGCGCAGGTGATTGAATCGGAAAAAACGGGCATATTGTTTGCGCCGGGTGACATCGGCGCGATGGCGACGGGCATCATCCGCGTGCTGAAAAATGATGCGCTGCGGGAGGCGTTGGGGCAGGCGGCGCAAGCGCAGGCGCGGCATCGTCATTCGTGGCGGCAGTATATTGAAAATATGGAAAAGCTGTACCGTCAGGTGCTGAATGAAAATTAAACGAAAGGGCTCAATCAGAATCTGGGGGGAATTTATACAATGTCATTGCGAGGCGCGTTTTTTGCGCCGAAGCAATCTCTGTGAACGTCAGCGGAGATTGCTTCGCTTCGCTCGCAATGACAGACCCCCTGAATTCCCAAAGAACCAACGAAAGTTCACCCATCGAAAATACCGCGCGCTGTTGCGGGGATTGTTCGCCATTGTCATTTTGATGGCATCGGCGGCGTTGGTGATGGCGCAGGTGCAGGGCAACCAATGGTCGCCGCCCAAGCGTCTTTCCGGCATGGAAGGCACGTATAAAGACCTCAGCACCGCGATGGTTGCCGACCCCTACGGCAATATCCATGTGTTTTGGGTGGAAACAGGGTTCGATGATGGGCGCACCATCATTCAGCATACCCGTTTCGACGGGGCAAACTGGTCGCCGCCGATGGATATTGTGGCGACGCAATCCGGTGGTGCAATCGGCTTCGTCTCGGTGTCCATCACGGCGGATGGCACGCTGTATCTGCTGTGGACGGCGGGGAACAATGGACCGGTATTTTACGCCACCGCGCCCGCTCAATTGGCGGATTCCGCGGGGGCATGGTCGGCGCCGGTGAAGGTGGATGCGCCCGCTTTTCAAGCGTATCTGCTGATTGATTCCCGCCGGATATTCCATCTGGTCTATTCTTCTTTTTACGGCGAAACACCTGGTGTATATGTGATGCAATCTCTTGACCGGGGGCAAAACTGGACAACCCCCATCCGGCTCGACCCCGATATTCCGGCGAACTTTGCGCCTTTGACGCTGAAAGCGCAACTGGACGCCGCGGACGGCATCCACGCGCTGTGGGCGTATGAAGATTTGACGGCGACGGGCGCGGATGTCCGTTACGCCCATTCGCTCGACGGCGGACAAACATGGTCGCTCCCCTTCACCATTGATGCCCCCGACGAATCCCCCGATGAACTGCGGATGTCCCGCCCGTCGTTGGCGGTGAGCGGGCAATCGGTGTTTGTGATTTGGGCGGGCACTGCAAATACCAACCGCGAGTTTCGGTTTTCCGCCGACGCGGGACGGACGTGGGGCGTGCCGCTGCGCGTTTTCGGAGATTTGCAGGGGCAGGCTCTGGGCGACGGGGTGGCGATTGATGCGCTGGGACGACTCCATTTCGTCGGGCAAATTCGTTGGCCCCAGGGATTGTACCATTACGTTTGGGATAATCGCTCGTGGTCGGCGCCGGAACTTTTTTACCTGATTCAACGAAATGATGCCGAAGGCATCGGCGAGCGCATTCATGCGCACAATGTGCAGCTCGTCATCGGGCAGGGGAACACAATGGTCACCACCTTTTCCGATGGTCCCGGCGGGGCGTTGTATGCCATGACCCGCACCCTCGCCGATGTGCCTCCCATCCCGCCGGTGGCGATTCCCACTGCCACCCCGGTGGTCACGCCGACCCCCGCCGCCACGCCGACGGCAATCGCCGCCCAAGTTCCTTTGCCGACCCCGTCGCCGCGCGTTTTTGGGGGAACGTCATCCGCGCTGAAAGATACCCCCGCGCCGGAACAGGCGATTGCGCTCGGTGTGGGCGCGTCGGTGCTGCTAGTGCTGGGGGTGTTCGGCATTATTTTTTGGCAGCGGAGGCGTTGAGCATGCGAATTTTGGTCATCTCGAATTATTATCCGCCGCTGGAAATTGGCGGGTGGGAACAATTGACCCGTGATGTGGCGGATGAACTTTCGCGGCGGGGGCATATCGTGCTGACCCTGACGAGTTGCCACCGCGCGGCGGAAGCCCCCCCCGAAAAGTATGTGCAGCGGATTCTTCATCCGGAAAGTCCCGACCATACCCGTTACCGGCTGGCATACACTTTTCGTCGCCGCCATGCCGAAGCGGAAAACGTCCGCATAGTGACTGAAACCGTGCATCAGTTTCAACCCGACATCATTTTCATCAACGGGATGTGGAATTTGCCCGTCTCGGTGGCGCAAACCGCCGAAAAATTGTTGCCGCATCGAGTGGTATATTATGTCGCCAGCTATTGGGCAATCGAACCGGATGCCCATACCGCGTTTTGGCGCGATGGCGGCAGTCTGCCCAAACGCTGGCTCGCCGGGGTGATGAAGCGCACGCTGGCGAAACCCGCGCCCCGCGATGCCCCGGCGTTTGAGCATGTGCTGTGCGTGAGCAACTTTATGCGCCAAAAGCTCATCCGCGCGGGGGCAATTACCGCGGAGAACAGCCGGGTGGTGTTCAACGGCATCAACCCCGATGTTTTTGTGCCATCCACCGCCGCGCCCCCCGCCGATACCCTGCGCCTGCTGTATGCCGGGCGGCTGTCTCCCGATAAGGGGGTACACACCGCCATTGAGGCGCTGGCGCAACTCCCCGCCGGTTTGCGCGGGCGGGTGACGCTCTCCATTGTGGGCAGCGGCACGCCGGAATACACCGCGCGGCTGGAAGCGTTGCGTCAATCGCTGGGGGTGGCGGACGCGGTGACGTTGTGGGGGCAGGTTCCCCGCGAGCAAATGCCGGAAATTCTGGTGGCGCACGATGTGTTGCTGTTGCTGTCCATTTGGGATGAACCTTTGGCGCGGATGACGCAGGAAGCGATGGCGGCCGGCTTGACGGTCATCGGCACGCCCACCGGGGGCACACCGGAAATTTTGGTGGATGGCGAAAACGGGTTGTGGGTCGAGCCGGATAATCCCGCGCAACTGGCGGAACGGGTCACTTTTTTGGCGGAAAACTCGGATGCGCGCCGGAAATTCGCGCGCGCCGCCCGGCGCACGGTGGAAGAAAAATTCACCTTTCGCCGGATGGTGGATGAAATTGAAACCTACTTTGCGGCG
>JAJRSQ010000158.1 GCA_024278725.1 Chloroflexota bacterium | reverse complement strand
CCGCTCCAGCCGCCGAAAGTCGAGCCGCTGTCTGCCGTCGCCGTCACCGTCACCACCGTGCCGTAATCGTATGTGCCCCCCGGCGGGTTGAGCGAGATTGCCCCGCTCCCCGTCCCGGCGGTGGCGGTGGTCAATGAATGTTGATTCAGGGTGAAGGTCGACGTGACCGCTTTGTCCGCGATCATGGTCACCGTGATGGGGTTGGTCGTCCCGCTCACCGCCCCGCTCCAGCCGCCGAAAGTCGAGCCGCTGTCCGCCGTCGCCGTCACCGTCACCACCTGCCCGCACGCATAATCGGTCAGCACGGGATTTTTCACGACATTTCCACTTCCTGCGCCCGCCGTGGCGGTGGTCAATTTATTGCTGAAGGCATCGCCCGCACCCGGAACATCGGCATTATAAAAATAGTCTATGATGGCGGTGTGCGCCGGAATGGATGTGCCGTTGCTTTCATTCCCGCCATACACCCCCACCGCCGTCACGGTCATCGGGTGGGCATAGGAAATGACGTGCGTTTGCCAGATGTTCCCATCGAAGGAATAGGCTTGCGTCCACTGGTCGCCGCTGCGGATGACCCGCATGTACAGCGGTGCAACGGAGGCGTTGGTGATGACACTCCCCCAGTTCACAATCGGCGTGCCCGTACCATTATTAATTTCCCCGGCGAAGATGGTGGTATTGCCCGTACCATCCCCGAAAAATTCAAATCGCAACCAGTTGGTGGCATCCTGTTTGATGGCAATTCCCTGAGTTTGATATTTCGCGCTCACCCCGGAATCAAATTTGGCGATGAGGTCGAAATCGGTGTCGGAGACGACCTGCATGAGGCGGGGCATGGTGATACCCGCATCCCAGAATTGATGTTCGCTCCCCGCCGGCAGGTCAATCACGGCGCGTGTGCCGGTCATGGTGAGGGTGGTATCGCCGAGGGGGTCAATATACGACCACGTACCGGTGTTGAGTACGCAAGAGTCGAAGTCGTCGGATACAACGGGCTGGATGGCGCTGCTGTCCAAAAACTTGGCGGTGATGGTCATATTTTTGTCCACCACAAAGACATTGGGATTGGTGTTGCCCGATAAATCGCCGAGCCATTTGTTGAACACCGCGCCCGTCGATGCCACGGCAGTGGCGGTGACGGTGGTTCCCTGCAAATATTGCGCCTGATTGGGCGAAAGAGTCACTGTGCCGGTACCGATGGTGGTGGTGGCAATGGTGTACGATACGGCGGCGGTGAAAGTGGCGGTGATGAATTTATCGCCGTCCATGAAGAGGGTTGCCGGATTTTGCGTGCCGCTCAAATCGCCCGTCCAGCCGGTGAACGTCCAACCGGCGGATGCCACGGCGGTGGCGGTGACCGTATCGCCGAAGTTGTATGACGCCTGCGCCGGGGTGAGATTGATGGTGCCACTCCCCACGGCGGTGGTGGAAACGGTCAGTGCGGCGGTGGTGTTCAACGGGGTGACGGTCACATTGCCGAAGGTGGCATCCACATGGTGCGCCACCAGAATCACCGAGCCGGTGACGGGCAGATTACCCGCTTGCGTCCGTCGTTGCAGTGTCCAGGTGAGGGGTTCGGTCTGCACGCCCGCTTCCCACACCTTCGCGCTGTATTGCCGCTCGCCGGACGGGGCGGTGGCGACTCGCTGTTTGAACCAGTAGGTGCTCCCCGTTTGGAATTGGATGGCGTCCGTTTCAGTGTTCGGGTCGGTGGAAGGTTCGGCGGAGATGGAAAGTTTGTCCAGCCCCAATTGTTTCCACTCATACCATACGGTCGCGCCGGTTGGTTCCCAGCCGCAGCGCGGTTGCAAACACGACACCGATGTCGGCGTGAAGGTGTGTCCCTGCCATAGCAAGCCCACCCCCACCCCGGGACCGATGCTCACCGGCGAATTGTATGCGTTCAAATCAATATTGTGGATGGTGATGGGCACGGTCACTTCAAAATTATCCCATGCCATATCGCCCACATCCAGCACGCGGTCATATGCCATCCGGCTGGTGCGAATCCCGGCGGCGCTCCACGTCCATTTGCCATCTACAATTTGCAAAACCTGTTGCGCGTCGGTGATGCCGCTCGTCCAATCAATGGTATATGGCAGGCTGACGGTGTTCGCGCTATTGTAGGTGATGGTGACCGTCCGGGTGGTCTGCAAACCGGAAGCATTGGTGGCGGTCAGCACCAGTGTATTGACGCCGGAAACGAGCGCGGGGTCATCTTTGGAAATATCCACGTTGAAATCCCCCGCGAAATAGAGGCGTCGCGGGTCGCCGTCATCGGGAATGGGCGCGGGACCGACCGGATGGGGTCCCATCATCAAATTGCCCGCCACCCCGTTGACAACGGGACCGAGTACACCGTTCAGGGAATAAATCAGGCTGGTGACCTGCGTTTCGGTATCCGCCACCGTGCCCAGAATGTTGAGCCATTGCTGCCCCATCCCCGGCGTGCCGAAAGTTTGGCTGTTGCCATACCACACATCAATCACGGGGGGGGTGGTGTCCTGCACGAAATTGGCGGTAACGATTTGGGTGGTCGTCAGCAGGGTCAGCGATTCGGGGTTGAGTGTACCGGAAACATCGCCCGTCCAGCCGCTGAAAGTCCAACCGGATTGCGGGATGGCGGTCATCTGCACCACATCGCCGCACTGATAGCCGCCGTAGGGTCCATAAGCGCCGTCTGCCACCATCTGCCCGGTGGCGAGCGTGCCCGTCGCGCCGTCGGTGATGGCGTACAGATAGCCGGTAAACGGCGAATGGGAGAGAGAGAAGGGGTACGGATACAATTCAAAACCTTTGCGCTGGGTATCGCTCAACAACAGTTTGATGATGCTGATGTCGGTGATGGGCAGGGTGCGCCCGAAGCCGATGTTGTTGGCGGGGTTGAACACGCCCATGATGAAATGCCCGTTGTAATTGAGCGAACCGCCGTCGGCGGGGTCGTTGATGCCGTCGGGGGGATAGCGGTTGTAATAGCTGTCGGGGACATCGGAAAAGGTGACGTAGCCCCGCACCCAGCTCGATGCGCCATACAGGGTGTGGGTCGCGGCGCTGGTGCCGCCGGGATTTCCCAAATCCACGAAGTTCGTGCCGTATTGCACATCCTGATATTCCATTTTCAGGAAATCGCTATTGGGGAAAATGGAAACGGTGTGGGTGATTTTCTTTCCGGCAGTGGCAAAACTGTTCCACACCAACTGCACGGTTTTCCGGTCGGGACCATCATACACCAGCGTGATGCTGTCGATTGTGCCCCGTCCGGCATCCGCATCCAAATATTGGGTGGATATTTGCTCCTGATTTCCGGCACTTTTGATGATGAAAGAACGGATGGCAAATTGAGAATGCCCTTCGGTGAACGGCTCGTAACGCACTTTTATGCGGCTATTTTCCAATTGAAGGTAACTGTTTCCCGCGCCGATGTCCACCGCCAAAGACGGGTCATCGCCGCCGCCGGTTGTGGCAACCGCGCCCATGCCGTTCAAATTCACCACCAAAGTACAACTTCCGGCAGCGTAAACTTCAGACGCACGCAGATAAGGAAATGCCAGCATCGCAAAAAATACTGACAGTAACCCCACCAGCATCCACAATCTTATATATTTACGCCAACTCATCACAGCCTCCCAACATGCGTTGAATTTTTCCACCCATATTGGCATTTTAACCCAAGTCTATCGGTATTTGCCATGAAAAGCATCGGAAAAAAGTTAGAAATGGTTTGAGATTGTGGGAGGAAAGAGCATCATCCGACCGCAAAATTCGCCCCGATGGTAGAATTTGATATAATCATACTTGTATGATAGCGACCATTCGTATCACAACTATGAGCAAACAACGATGAAACCATCTTTAACCATTGAAACACTCTGCCAAGAAGCACACCATTTCGCCCAAACCGAATCGCACCATCGGGAAACTTCGCTTTTCGGCGTGACGGACGGCAAAGCAGTGGGTACATATCTGGAGCATAAATTTCAACGCTATCTGTCTGCCAAATACACTTACGCAGCAGGCAGTTCCGCAAAAGGGATTGATTTCCCCGAATTGATGGTAGATATGAAAGTCACCAGCATCAAACAGCCTCAATCTTCCTGTCCATTCCGCTCCGCCAGACAAAAAATATTCGGCTTGGGATATGCACTGTTAATTTTTGTGTATGAGAAGGTTGACAACCAACAAACTCAATCCAGCATGCTGAATATTTTACACACCGTTTTCATTGAAGAACACCGCACCGCTGATTACCAAACAACCCGGGGTATTCACCAGATATTGGAAAATAATGGAAACGCTGATGACTTGGTTGCATTTATGCACGATCGTTATTTGCCCATAAGCGACATTGAAGCGTACCAAATTGCCGAGGAACTTCTACGGCAGCCT
>JAJRSQ010000157.1 GCA_024278725.1 Chloroflexota bacterium | reverse complement strand
CCAGTGACGGTTGCCGAAATAGATGGGCAAATCCAGCCCGTGCGCGGTGAAATCCTCTGTCAGCGCGGCAATCAGGGCGCGGTTTTGGGCGTTGATGGGACTCACGCCGCCAAACAGACGGTAATGCTCGGCGACGGATTCCAGTCGCGCCGGCGGCACACGGTCGCCCACAATCCCTTCCAAAAAAGGAATGACTTCATCCTGTCCCTCCGGTCCGCCGAAGGAAAGGAGGAGCAGGGCGTCGGGTTTTGGGTTTTGGGTTTCAGGTTTCGAGTTCAAAGTTTAAAATCTCCAATCTCCAATAACGAATGACGAATGACGAGAAAAACGTCACTCATATCTCATTGCTCGTCATTTGCTGTATTTATGCACAAAATCCACCAGTTCCGCCACTTTTTCGGGCGAGGTTTCTTTGTGCAGTCCGTGCCCCAGGTTGAAGATGAAGCCCGGATGCCCGCGCATTGGGTCGATGATGGCGGCGGCGCGGCGTTTCAGCACCTCCGAGGGCGCGAACAGCGTCACCGGGTCGAGATTGCCCTGCATCGCCACATCCGCGCCGAGGATTTTCCGCGCGTCTGCCATCTCAATCCGCCAATCCACGCCGATGACATCGCCGCCCGCTTCTTTGATGAGCGGCAGCATCCCGCCGGTGTTGGTGCCAAAATGGATGACCGGCACGCCCGCTTCTTTGGCGCGGGCAATGGCGCGGGCAGAGTGCGGCAGCACATATTCGCGGTAATCGGCGGGGGAGAGCGCGCCCACCCAGCTATCAAAGAGTTGCAAAACCTGCGCCCCCGCTTCGGCTTGGGCGAAAAGATATTCGCCCACCAGAATGGACAGCTTTTCCATCAGCGCGTGCCACGCCTGCGGTTCGCCGTACATTAGGCTTTTGGCGATGATGTAATTGCGCGACGAGCCTCCTTCGATGGCGTAGCTCGCCAGCGTGAACGGCGCACCGGAAAAACCGATGAGGGGAATCCGTCCCGCCAATTCCCGGCGGGTCAGCGCAATCGCTTTCAGGGTGAAGGACAGACTTTCGCGCGGGTCGGGTTGGGTCAGCGCGGCGATGTCGGCGGGGGTGCGGATGGGGTTGTGAATGACGGGACCGACGCCCTTTTCAAAGGTCAGTTCCAGCCCCATCCCTTCCAGCGGCGGCAGAATGTCGGCGAAGATGATGGCGGCATCAATGTCGAAGGCGTTTGCCGGTTGCAGGGTCACTTCCACCGCCAGCTCCGGCGTTTTTATCATCTCCAGAATGGAATATTTTTTGCGCAGGGCGCGGTATTCGGACATATATCGCCCCGCCTGCCGCATCATCCAAATGGGAACGGCGTCGGTGGGGCGTTGGTTGCATGCATCGAGAAATCGTGTGTTCATGGTGTATTCCGGGTCTCAAGTTTCAAGGTTTCAAGGTTGCAGGGTTGCAACTTTGCTACCCTGCAACCCTGTTATTTTATCCAAGCCAGCGCGCCGCGTCGAGGGCGTGGTAGGTCAGAATAATGTCCGCGCCGGCGCGTTTGATGGCGGTGAGGGTTTCCAGCACCACCGATTTTTCATCGAGCCAGCCTTTTTCGGCGGCGGCTTTCACCATGGCATATTCCCCGCTGACGTTGTATGCCGCTACCGGCACGTCGCACAGTTCGCGGGTTTGGCGGATGATGTCGAGATATGCCAGCGCGGGTTTCACCATAATCATGTCCGCGCCTTCCGCCAAATCGAGTTTCACTTCGCGGATGGCTTCGTGGACGTTGCCGTAATCCATCTGGTGCGTTTTGCGGTCGCCGAATTTTGGCGCACCGTCGGCGGCGTCGCGGAAGGGACCGTAATAGCTGCTGGCGTATTTCACGGCATAGCTCAAAATGGGGAGATTGATGAAATCATGTTCATCCAAAATCCGGCGGATGGCGCGCACCATGCCGTCCATCATCCCGCTGGGGGCGACGATGTCCGCGCCGGCGCGGGCGTGCGACAGCGCCACCCGTTGCAAAATTTCCAGCGTGTCATCGTTCAGAATTTCCTCGCCGCGCACGATGCCGCAATGTCCGTGGCTGGTGTATTCGCACAGGCAGACATCGGTTGCCACCAGCAAATCGGGGTGAGCCTGTTTGATGGCGCGGGTGGCTTGCTGAACAATGCCGTCGGCGGCGAAGTTTTCCAGCCCGACGGGGTCTTTTTCGGCGGGGATACCGAACAGGATGACGGCGGGCACGCCCAGCGCGGCGGCTTTTCCGGCTTCCCGCACGGCTTCATCCACCGAAAGCTGGGCAATGCCCGGCATGGATGAAATGGGATGGCGCACCCCTTCGCCATGCACCACAAAAATCGGGTACATGAAATCGGCGGGGGTGAGTTGAATTTCGCGCACCATGCGCCGCATCGCGGCAGTGTGGCGCAGTCGGCGCGGTCGGATGGGCAGGTTATAAATGGTCATAATCGGGTTTCACTCCAGTTCAAAATTAAAAGTGTAAAAGGCAAAAATAGCGGTCAGCCATCACGTCTTCACGTTTCACGCATTATGAATGACCAATCTCCAATTTCCGCTCACTGCCCCATTGCCACTAACCGCTCTTGCAGTTCATCCCGGAAGGGGAACGTGCCCGGCTCGTAGGTGCAGAAGGGTTCTTCCGCCATGGGACGCCCGGTGACGGCATACGCCCGCGAGCGCGAACCGCCGCACACGCCGACAAATTCGCACAGCCCGCAACGCCCTTCGAGCTGGCTGGCGTCGCGCAGGGTGCGGAAAAGGTCGCTGTTGCGGTAGATGTCCACCAGCGATTTTTCCTTCACGCTGCCGCCGGTCACGGGCATGAACCCACTGGGGAAAACTTCGCCGAGGTGTGAAATGAAGACGAATCCATTGCCCGCGTTGATGTGCATCGGTGTACGGCGGATGGCGGCGCGCGGTTTCAGCCCTTTTTCCGCCACAATCCGTTCCAGTTCGGCTTTCAGTTGATAATATACCGGGTGCAGGGAGATGTAATCTTCCAGCGGCAACCCTTTTTCTTCGATGATACTGCGCTGGAGGACAACCCGTTTGTAATGGTGTCCCTCGGTTGGTTTGGCACTGATATATTTCGATACATCATACAAAAAGTGCATGACCGCTTCATATTCGGCGGGCGAAACTTCATCGGATTCTTGCCCGCGCCCGGTGGGAACCAGAAAGAAGAGCGTCCATGTCATCGCGCTCATTTCCTGCACCAGTTTGAAGATGTTGGGCAAATCGGTGAGGTTGTAACGGGTGACGGTGGTATTGATTTGCACTTTCAGCCGCGCTTCCTGCGCCGCGCGCCAGCCGTTGAGAGTCAGGTCGAATGAGCCGGGAACCTGCCGAAACTCGTCGTGCGTTTCGGCGGTGGAGGCGTCGAGGCTCAACGAAATGGCTTTCGCGCCCGCGTCTTTCACCTTTTGCAGATTTTCTTTGTTCAAAAGTGGCGTGCCGGAAGGGGAGACCGCCGTCGCCAGCCCAATGTCCGAGCCGTATCGCAGCAGCTCAAACAGGTCGGGGCGTTTGAAGGGGTCGCCGCCGGTGAAGATGAAGATGGGCGACGGTTTGCCGAATGATGCGGCTTGGTCGAGCAGTGTTTTCGCTTCGGCGGTCGTCAGCGAATCGGGGTGCAGCAGGGGTTGCGCTTCGGCGCGGCAGTGGCGACATGCCAAATCGCAGGCTTGGGTGGTCTCCCAAATAATCATGAACGGGCGTTCATTTTTGCTGTCGTGTGGTTGACGGATGAGT
>JAJRSQ010000156.1 GCA_024278725.1 Chloroflexota bacterium | reverse complement strand
CTGTTGCAAAGTCGCTTGACAAACAATACTTTGCGCAGTAGGGGCACGCTGCAGCGTGCCCCTACAACGCCACCGATTTTCGTTAAAACCGGAAGAAAATGCGTAAGAGCGGCTCGCAAATTGCCCCTGCGGCGTGAAATCATGAAAAACAGCAACCTTAAAATTTACTTTGCAACAGCCGTGCCGAAAAACTTTTGATAAGTTGACAGATTTTCACAAATGGTGTATATTAAGAACGTAGGCTAGGAAGTATCTGTTTGGTTTTGAAGCAATCACCAGATATTTGGTGGTTGCTTTCTTTCTAAATGAGCCTACATTATCTACTATTTTTTTTCAGTATTCAGTAAGGAGAATTTCGTATTATGTCTGATCGAGTCCAAGGCACAGTAAAATGGTTTAACGCGAGCAAAGGCTTCGGCTTCATTTCGCAAGAAGGCGGCGAGGATGTGTTTGTACACTACTCGGCAATTGAAACTGACGGTTTCCGCACCCTTGAAGAAGGGCAACGTGTGGAATACAACATCGAACAAGGTCCAAAAGGTCTTCAAGCCAGCAACGTTACAGCCTTGTAAATTATATAGCACAATCTGAAGTAGACTTCAAAGCGCGGAGAATATCCTCCGCGCTTTTTTTATGTTTTGGCGGTGGGCAAGGTCTGCAACGGCGAGCCCGCCAGCGCCGCCCGCATCGCGGCGCGGTCATCCCACGGATATTCCGTTTCCCCGAAACACATGCTCTGCTCATGCCCTTTACCCAGCGCGAGGACAATATCGCCGGGGCGAGCAAATTGAGTGGCGGCATAAATCGCGCGCCCCCGGTCCGGCACGCGATAGAAAACGGGGGGCGGCGGCGAGGGCAGTGTGCCCGTCCCCGTGCCATCCACGGCGCCACGGGCTTCCATCGCCCGCGCTGTGGCGGCGATGATTTCCGAGACATCTTCCGTGCGCGGGTCTTCCGCGGTGATGACGGTGATGTCCGCCAGTTCTGCCGCCACTTCGCCCATCAACCGCCGTTTTTCCACATCCCGCAACCCCGCCGAGCCGAACACGGCAATCACCCGCCCATCGGTGAGCGCGCGCGCCGTTTCCAGCGCCCGCCGCAACGCATTGGGCGTGTGCGCAAAATCCACAATCGCCGTGAAGGGTTGCCCCGCATCAATCCGCTCCATCCGTCCCGGCACGCCGCCGAAGGTCCGCAGCGCGTCCGCCGCGCCCCACGCCTCACACCCGATACCGACCACCGTCACCGCCCACGCCGCCAGCACGTTGCTCACGTTGAATGCGCCAACCAGCGGCGTTTTCACCGTCATCGTGCGCCCGCCGGGCATGTGAATGTCGAACACCGTCGCGTCGGGACGCAATGAAATATCCGTCGCCCGTACCGCCGCGCCGGAACTTTGTCCGTACGACAGGATTTTCGCCCCCGCCGAAACGGCATCCGGCAGATAATTGAACGAATCATCATCGGCATTCAGCACCGCACCCACCCGCGCCATCCCGAACAATTTTGCCTTCGCGCGTCGGTATGCGTCCAGCGAGCCGTGCAAATCCAGATGTTCATGGGTGATATTGGTGACCACCGCCCAATCGAAATCAACGGCAGTCACCCGATGCTGCGCCAACCCGTGCGACGTGGTTTCCAGCACGCAAATTTCCGTGCCGGCGCGCGCCATCTCCGCCAAATAACGCTGAATGTCGGGCGCATCGGGGGTGGTGGTGTGCAAACCCGTTTCCAGCACCGTATCGCCAATCACCGCGTTCACCGTGCTAATCATCCCCACCCGTTTGCCGCACCGGCGCAAAAGATGAAATATCAAATTTGAGGTGCTGGTTTTGCCGTCCGTGCCCGTCACCCCAATGACGGTCATTTTTTTTGAAGGATGGCGGTACCATGCCGCGGAAATATGTGCCAGCGCGGCGCGCCCATCGGGCACGCGAATCAGGGGGATGGCAGAGGGGACGGGTGCAGGCGGGTCTTTCTCCGCGATAATTGCCGCCGCGCCCCGCGCCAGCGCATCGGCGATGAAGCGGTGTCCGTCCACCGCCACGCCGGCGTAGGCGACGAAAAGCCAGCCGGGTTGAACGCGGCGGCTGTCGGCGGTGAAGCCGATGATGCGCGGATTCGCGTCGCCACGGTGGGAAAGCACGGACACACCGGCAATTAATGTATCGAGAGGATATGCATCAGTCTTCATGATAAACGGGTAATTCCAGCGTGAAGGTGCTGCCGATGCCCGGTTCGCTCTCCGCAGTGAGTTCGCCGTTGTGCGCTTCGGCAATCCATTTGGCAATTGCCAGCCCCAACCCCGACCCTTTGACGCGCTGCCCCTTCACCCGATAGAAGCGGTCGAAAATGTGCGGCAGATATTCCGGCGGGATGCCCGCCCCCGTATCCGCCACAGAAATGCGCACGCTGTTTTTGGTGCGATACACCGACAGGGTGACGCTGCCGCCCACCGGGGTATGTTTGATGGCATTTTCCATCAAATTAATGAGCAGTTGTTTCAAACGGTCTTCATCACCGTACACCTGCGCGGGGTCGGCGTGCCCCAATTTCAATTGAACACCGCCGCGCAGCGCGTGCGCCTGCTGGAAAACATCGAGAATCACGCCATCCAAATCGAGCGGGCGCATTTTCAGCGCCATCCCCGCGTCCGCCTGCGAGAGGAGGAGCAAATCGCTCACCAGCCGGGACATACGGCTGAGGGCGCTTTCGATGGCGTTCAGCCCTTCCGCGCGGTCGGTGGGCGAATCGCCCATTTTGCGCAACATTTCCACATTGCCGCGAATGATGGTCAGCGGGGTGCGCAACTCGTGCGACACATCGGCGCTGAGGCGCACCTGCGCCTGAAAAAAGTTGTCCAGCCGTTCCAGCATCCGGTTGATGGTGCGGCTCAAACGCGCCAATTCGTCGTCGGTGGGTGGAACGGGCAGGCGTTGGTTCAGGTCTTCCGCGCGGACGATGCGGTCGGCGGTCATGGTGATGCGGTCAATGGGGCGCAGGCTCAGATACACCATGAACACCCCCACCAGCGAGGCGAGAATGAGCGACACGAGCGTGCCGCTCACCAGAAAAAGGAGTACGCTGCGCAACGTGCTTTCCACCTCGGCGAGCGGTTTGCCAACCTGCACCATCCCGATGACTTTGTTGCCGAACACCAGCGGCACGCTGTACAATCGCATTTGCACCGAGCCGACATCCATCGTTTTTTGATAGGATTGCTCCGCCTGAATGAAATTAAGCGTTTCCGCATCAATGGGCAGATTGTTGCCCATCAAATTGGGGGAACGGCGCAAAACGTTGCCGTCCATATCTGCAATTTGGATGAAAATTGAAGGGGAGGAAAATACGCCCAGTTCGGGCAGTTGGATGACCCCCGTGCGCAAAATGTCGAGCGGGTCGTTGCTGGCTTGAATGCCGAGCGCCACCTGCCGCGCCCGGTCTTCCAGCGAGCGGTTGAGTTCGTTGGTTAAGCTGATTTGCAAGGTGATATACAGGGTGATGCTGAAGGCAATCAGCACCACCGCCAACAGCGACACATACCACAGGGTTAAACGGATGCGAATGGACATAATGCCTCGGTGGAGTTACGATTCCCGCAATACATACCCGACCCCGCGCACGGTGTCAATCAGCCGAGCTTCACCCTCTTTTTCCAACTTTGAGCGCAAATAGCGGATATACACTTCGATGATATTTGATTCGCCGCCGAAATCATATCCCCAAATGCGGTCGAAAATCTGGTCGCGGGTGAGTACCTGATTCGGGTGGCGCATGAACATTTCCAGCAAATCGTATTCTTTGGCGGTGAGATTGATGCTCCGCTCGCCGCGATACGCCAAACGGGATGCCGGGTCGAGGCGCAAATCGGCAAAATCCAGCGTTTCGGAACCTTTTTCGGCGCCGGTGCGGCGCAGCAACGCCCGCACGTGCGCCAGCAGTTCATCGGTATTGAAGGGTTTGGTCATGTAATCGTCCGCACCGGCATCCAGCCCGCTCACTTTGTCGGGAATGGCGTCGCGGGCGGTCAGCATCAGGATGGGGACATCTATTTTTGCGGCGCGGAGTTCCTCCGTCACAATCAGCCCGTCAATGTCGGGCAGGGTTAAATCAAGCAAAACCAGCGCGGGGGGGTCATCATAAATCAGTTTGAGGGCGGTCTCGCCATCGGGGGCAACTTCCACCCGATACCCTTCATACGTTAAACGACGTTCCAGCACACGGGCAATATCCGCTTCATCTTCAACAATTATTATGCGCTCGGACATGGGAACCTTCCTTTTTTATAGCGAAATCTCACTGCCCATTATAGCAGATGATGGCGGATTTTTCGAATGTGAAAAACAAAAGCACCATTCGGAGAAACCGAAGGTGCTTTGTGTGGGCGATACTGGACTCGAACCAGTGACCTCCACGATGTCAACGTGGCACTCTAACCAGCTGAGCTAATCGCCCGAATCTGCGCCAAATTATACTGTGGTCGGACGTTTTTGGCAAATTCGGCGCATTTTTCACTTAG
>JAJRSQ010000155.1 GCA_024278725.1 Chloroflexota bacterium | reverse complement strand
GGTCCCTGCACCACCGCCCGATGGGGGTCGCACAGGATGATGCGCGCGCCCATCGCAATCAATTTGTCCACAAAATAGAGGCGGCTTTCAAACATCTTTTCGTGGAACAGCACCGTACCGTTTGCCTGTGTCGCCGTCACCAGCGCAACGCTCATCATATCGGCGGGGAAGGCGGGCCACGGCGCGTCCTCAATTTTCGGTATCATCCCGCCGATGTCCGGTTTCACTTCCAGCCGTTGCTGCGCCGACATGAAAATATCCTCGCCGCGTACTTCCGGGTTCACCCCAAGTTTATCGAACACCAGCAGGGGCATGCGCATATGTTTTGGCGCCGCGTTTTTTATCAGAATTTCGCTGTGCGTCACCGCCGCCAGGCTGATGATGCTCGCCACTTCCAGATAATCCGCGCCGAGGGTGAATTCCGCGCCGTGCAACCGCGCCACCCCGGTGATGGTGAGCACATTCGAGCCGATACCGGCGATGCGCGCGCCCATTTTATTGAGCAGCAGACACAATTCCTGCACGTGCGGCTCGGAGGCGGCATTGCGCAGGATGGTCACGCCGTCCGCCAGCACCGCCGCCAGCACCGCGTTTTCCGTGCCGGTCACGCTCGCTTCGTCCAGCAGATGGTCTGCGCCGTGCAATCCGTCGCGCACGGTGAGCGTGAATTCGCCGTTGTGTTCCACCGTCACCCCCAACGCCGCCAGCACCAGCAGGTGAGTGTCAATCCGCCGCCTGCCGATTTGGTCGCCGCCGGGCGCGGAAAGGGTGATGCGCCCCTCGCGCGCCAACAGCGAGCCCATCAGCACCAGCGCGCCGCGAATCTGGCTGAACATCATCGGGTCGGGCGCAGTTTTGCGGATGGTCGCCGCGCGGAGGGTGACATCATGCGGGGAGTGGCGGGTCACTTCCACGCCCAAATCCGCCATAATTGCCAGCATGGTGTTTATATCGCCGATGTCGGGCAGATTGTGCAGCGTGACCGGTTCATCGGTGAGCAATGCCGCCGACAAAAGGGGGAACGCGGCATTTTTGTTACCGCTGGGGGTATAGGTTCCGGCAAGGGAATGTCCGCCCTCAATCACAAATTCCGACATAATGACCTCCATGGGGTGCGCTCGACGGCGCATGGTACTGCTATTGTATGGCTCACTCCAAAACAGGCAAACTTTCGGGACGACAACGGGCGCGCGGTGGTTCAGCCGGGGATGTCCCGCGAAAGTTTACCGTTCGCACGCTATATATTGTGGTTTTTCGCACTGCGCCCCCGCTATATTGTGGTTTTATCCCCCGGTGGGATGCGGGAGGCGATTGGGCAGATGGCACAAAATATGGTATAATTTCTTGATTACATTTTATCATAAACGTGACTTTTTGATGGACGCAAATCCGATACAAATCCGTCAAAAAGGGGACGATGTGACGGGAGATAGTTGGTGGCAGAACAAAACACACAACAGTATGGCGCGGAAAATATTCAGGTACTGGAAGGGCTGGAGGCGGTTCGCCGCCGTCCGGGGATGTATGTCGGCGGGACGGACATCAAGGCGTTGCACCATCTGGTCTATGAAGTGGTGGACAATTCCATTGACGAAGCGCTGGCGGGACGCTGTGATACCATCACCGTGACCATCCACCCCGACCAAAGCGTCACGGTGGTGGACAACGGCAGCGGCATCCCGGTGGAACCCCATCCCGAAAAGAAAATATCGACCCTGCAACTGGTACTCACTTCTCTGCACGCGGGGGGGAAATTCGACAACAACGCCTACAAAGTATCGGGCGGATTGCACGGCGTGGGGGTCAGTGCGGTGAATGCGTTGAGCGAATGGCTGGTGGCGGATGTGCGCCGCGGCGGATACCTCTATCGCCAGCGATACGAGCGCGGCATCGCCGTGACGGAAGTGGAGCGGGTCGCCGCGCTGGAAAATCCCGCCAAAACCGGCACTGCCATCACCTTTAAATATGATGAAACCATTTTCACCGAAGTGGAAGGGCTGAACTTCCACACCCTGTTGCAGCGTTTCCGGGAAATGGCATTCATCACCAAAGGCATCACCCTGACGCTGATTGACGAACGCACCGACCCCGTCACCGAACACACCTTCTATTTTGAAGGGGGATTCGCCTCCTTCGTGCGCTATCTGAATCGCAGCAAAAACACCCTGCACGGCATCATCGCCGGGGAGCGGGCGGTGGATAGCATGACGGTGGAAGTGGCATTTCAATACACCGATGCCTACACCGAAAATATCTACACCTTCGCCAACACCATCCACACCCCCGATGGCGGCACGCATCTGACCGGCTTCCGCACGGCGCTCACCCGCACCATCAACGATTACGCCCGCAAAAACAACCTGCTGAAAGACGGCGAAACCAACTTTTCCGGGGATGATATTCGGGAAGGTTTGACCGCCATCATTTCCATCAAACACCCCGACCCGCAATTTGAAAGCCAGACCAAAGTGAAATTAATGAACACCGATGTGCGCTATGCGGTGGAAGCGGTGGTCTCCGACATCACCGCCGTGTATCTGGAAACGCACCCGAAGGGCGCAAAAGCGGTGGTGGAAAAGTGCCGCACTTCGGCGCGGGCGCGGGAAGCCGCTAAAAAAGCGCGCGATTTGGTGTTCCGCAAAAGCGCCCTCAGTTCGATGGCGTTGCCCGGCAAACTGGCGGATTGCTCGGAGCGCGACCCCGCGCACGCCGAATTGTACATCGTTGAGGGCGACAGCGCGGGCGGCAGCGCCAAAATGGGGCGCGACCGCCGTTTTCAGGCGATATTGCCTCTGCGCGGGAAAATTCTCAACACCGAGCGGGCGCATTTGGACAAAATTCTGAGCAATAACGAAGTGCGCACCTTCATCACCGCATTGGGTACAGGCATCGGCGATAGTTTCTCGTTGGATGATTTGCGCTATCACCGCGTCATCATCATGACCGATGCGGATGTGGACGGCGCGCACATTCGCACGCTGCTGCTCACCTTCTTCTTCCGTTACATGCCCGAAATTATAGAGCAGGGGCATCTGTATATTGCCCAACCGCCATTGTACGCCATCACCCACAAGAAAAAGGTGCATTACGCCTTCTCAGACGCGGAACGCGACGCCATCCTGCAACCGCTGAACGGCGACAAATATCACGTTCAACGGTACAAAGGGCTGGGCGAAATGAACCCCGACCAGTTGTGGGAAACCACCATGAACCCCGAAACGCGCATCCTCCTGCGCGTGACCATCGAAGATGCCGCCAGCGCCGACAAAACTTTTGACATGCTGATGGGGAATGTTGTTTTGCCACGCAAACGATTCATCCAAACTCACGCCAAACAGGTGCAAAATTTGGATGTGTAAAATCCGTTTGCCGGTGGTTGCGGTGATGCTCGTTTTGTCGGTGGCGGGTTGCAAGTTTGACCCCGGCTCGGATGAGGGGCGCGTTTGGATTATGCCGCGTCCGGCGGCGGAAATCCGTCTGACAGTGGTGAACACTGCCGGTCAGCCGGTCGCCGATGCGCAAATATGGTTGTATCGGGGCGACGAAAAACTGACCGCTGCCGACCGCTTCGTCGCTTACAATGAGGAAACCGGGTGGCGCACCGATGGTTCGGGGGTAGCGGTCATCCAATATTCGGGTGAAACCGGCGGCGGATATGAAATCCCGTACGATGCGTCTTTGCCGGCAAACTTGTCGGCACGCATTGAGGCGGCGGGCTATCTGATGGCGGATGTCGATTTGGATGCATTGCTGTTCGGCAGTGAGTACCGCAACGGGACAACCACTCTGTCGTATCAGGGAGAAACGCTCGAAGTGCCGGTGGTGGAAAAGACCATCTTCCTTGAGAAATAACGATTGCCGCACAGACCCCGATGCGTTGTTTTTACCCTTCCACCGTCACCGCGAAAACGTACACCACCCCCGCGCCAATATCGGTGACGAACAGCCGCCCCGATGCTTCATCCATAAAAATGCCCACCGGGCGCTGGAAGGTCACTTCGCCCAGCGAGCGCCACTCTTCCATCAGTGTTCCATCCGGCGCGAACCGCTGCACCACCCCCAATTGCGAGTTGGTCATCAGAATGGAGCCATCCGGCGCAGCGGCGAGATGACTGCCGTCGAATGCCACCGGCGACGGCGTTTCCCACGTTGCCAGCGGATTGCCGAGCGCGTCCACCCGTTGCCAGCGATTGGCGTTCGCCCCCTCGGTGACAAAATACGTGCCGAAGGAATCGCGCAGCGCGTCCACCGGCTCGTTGAATTGCCCCGGCGCGTCCCCAAACGCGCCGAGCTTGCCCCGCAGCGTCCCATCCAGCCCGAAAAAGACCAGATTGCCCGTGCCGGTATTGGCGATTGCCAGCGTCGGCGCACCCGATTCATCTGTCACCAGCGACAGCCCGCGCGGGTGATACAGTTGCGCCTCCGCCGTGCCGAGGGTGCGGAAGGGGCTTCCATCCGCCGAAAAACCGAACACCTGTTGCCGGTCGGCGTCCAGCACCCACACCGAGCCATCCGGCGCGGCGACCACCCCGAAGGGCGCGAGGAATGCGCCGTCGCCCGTTTCCGTCCACGCGCCGAGCGTCGTACCGTCCGCCGCGAAGGTATGCACCCCCACAATCCCGCTATCCGCCACATAAATGGTGCCGTCCCCGCCGACAGCGATGTCGCGCGGTTCGCGTAACCCGTCGGCGAGCGTCATCCGGTAATCGAAGGTGAGCGGTTTCGGCGCAAAGGTGGCGGCGGTTGGCGTTTGGGCGAAGGGTTGCCACGCCGAACCCGTCGGCGGCAGTAAATTTTCCGGCGGGATGGGGCGGGGAATTTCCTCATTCGGCGGCGTCCACGTCAGCCGAATTTCCGAGCGGGCGACGTTGTCCAGAAATTTTATTTCCAGCGGATGAAGTCCCGCTGTCAGCGATAGCACCTGCTCAAACGGAACGCCCGCCATATTGGTGTGCAGCACCGATTGCCCGTCCACGAACAATTGCGCGTTCCCCACGGTGCGCAATTGCAGACGATAAACGCCCGTTTGGGGAACCACCAGCGAGCCGCTCCAGCGCACGGTGTACGGGCGGGGCAGGGGAGTGAGATGAAAATAGATGTTCAAAAACGGGTCAATCCGCGCCAGCGCGGGCGGCGCTGCCCATTCTTCGTTGGGGAAATATTCCCCCAGCAATCCCTGTGCCGCCACCGGCGGCAGATAGAGATTCCGGCGCGGCAGGTTCGAGACATCCTGCCCCGGCGGTTCCCACGTCAGCGAAAAGGGGAGGTCGGCGGGGAAGTTCCCTTCCACCCGCAGGTGATGATTCCCCTCTGCCAGCGAAATCTGCGCCGATTGCGCGCCGCTGCCCGCCAGCACGGAAAAACCGTCAATTTCCAGCAATGTCCGCGCGGGCGAATCGAGCCGGAAGGTATATGTGCCGAATTTCGGGGCGTAGAGCGTCCCTTCCCACACGGCGGTGAACGGGGGCGCGAGGAGTGCCGGCGGTGCGGCGACGGTTTCCGCGCGGACCGCCTGTGCGGGGGGCGCGGCAGTATCGGCGTTGATGCCGCGCCACAATTTCAGCGCCACCCCCTGCACGGCGGAAATATCGGCGGGCGAAAGTTCCACCGTATGCACGGCGGGCGGGCTGTCGGGCGCATTGCTCACCGTGTCGAATTTCCCGGCGGGGTAGAGTTGCTGCGCCCGCGTGAAAATCCAGCCGTCGTCGGGGTGGATGAACAGCGCGGCGGGACGAGTGGCGTCGGTGCGGATGGGGAGCGCGTCGGGCAGCTCAAACACGGTGGTGTGCGGGGCGTCGGGCGCTAAAAATTGGATGGTGGGATGGTTCGCCAGAAAGGGCGACAGGAAAAAGTCGGTCTCTGCGCCCAGCGTCGCCATCTTTCTGCCGGCGATGGTCTCCGGGGTGGAAAAAGCATTCCACACCGCAAAATCGCCCGCCTGCCGCACAAAATAGGTGTGCGCGTTGAACGCCAGCAGGTACAGCGCGGTCAATCCCACCGGCACGATTTTCCATCGGCGGGAGAGTGGTTTCAGCGTTTGCCGTCCCTCTTCCGCCAGCCACGCCAACGGGAGGGCAGAAAAATACGCCACAGCGGGGATGACGGCGATACTGCGCAGGGATTGCGGCGCTTCAAAATCGAGCGAGAAAATTCCCCCCGCCAACCCGATGGGCAACAATAGCAGGAAGAACCCGTTTTCGGCGCGGCGCAGGTTTTTCAGCGCCAACATCAGCCCGAAAATGAAGAGTACCCCCATCAACGGGTCGAGTTCCGGTTCGCCGGGCAGGTTGTGCCGCCCGTTGTTGTCGCCGTGGATGGTGAACATTTTGGCGTGTTTCAGGGTGCTGTTGAAGAGCGCGTGCGGCAGGTTGGGGTCGTCGCGCCGGTTGAGGATGGAGGTTGTCCGCACCCGCGCCCAATATGAATCGGG
>JAJRSQ010000154.1 GCA_024278725.1 Chloroflexota bacterium | reverse complement strand
TTATGAAATGTCATTGCGAGGCGCGTTTTTTGCGCCGAAGCAATCTCCGCTGACGTTCATAGAGATTGCACCCTTCGGGTATTTTCAACTTCGCTTCGCTCGCAATGACAAACCCCCTGAATTCCTAAAGACCCAAAAGTTTTGTCAGTCAATCAGGTGGAAAGGCTATTTTTGTGCGGCGTAAATATTCATGAAACGGATACTGGCTTCAATGCCGTGGTAAAAATTGGGCAGATAGAAACGCTCGTTGGGGGCGTGCAGATTGTCGTCCGCCAGCCCTATGCCCATCAACGCCACCGGAATGCCCAGATATTGCTGGAAGAGCAGCACCACGGGGATGGAACCCCCTTCACGGGCGAAGAGGGGCGGGTTGCCGAAACTCTCTTCGTATGCCTGACTCATCGCCACGATGGCGGGGTCGTGCCGGTCAACCAGCGAAGCGGGCGCGCGGTCGTAGGTGCGAATTTCCACGTCCACCGTGTCCGGGGTGATGTCTGCCACGTAGGCTTTGAACTGCTCGATGACCTTTTCGGGGTCTTGATTCGGCACGAGGCGCATGCTCAACTTGGCGAAGGCGTGCGCGTGGATGACTGTTTTCGAGCCTTCGCCGGTGTAGCCGCCCACAATGCCGTGAATCTCGAAGGTGGGGCGCGCGCCGGTGCGCTCGTGGACGTTGAATTCCTTTTCGCCCCACAACTTTTTCGCGCCGGTTTCTTCCAGAATGTGGTCGGGCAGCTTTGCCATCATTTCGTGTTCTTCCGCCGAGACGGGCAACACGTCATCATAAAAGCCGGGGATTTGCACCGTGCCGTTTTCGTTGTGCATTTTGGCGAGGATGTGCACCAGCGCGGTGAGCGGGTTGTGGACGACGCCGCCATACTGCCCGGAGTGCATATCGCGCGCGGCGCTGCGAACTTCCAGCTCCAGAATCACCAGCCCGCGCAAGCCGTATGCCGCCAGCGGTTGGGTGGGGCTGATGATGTGGCTGTCGGAGATGAGGGCGCAATCGGTTTTCAGCAGGTCGGCATGCCCGGCGATGAAATCTTCGAGATTTTTACTGCCAACTTCTTCTTCCCCTTCCAGCAGGAATTTCACGTTGACCGGCAATTTGCCGTCCGCGTTCAGCATAGCGTCCACGGCGGCGATGTGGGCGAACATCTGTCCTTTGTCGTCGGTGGCGCCACGGGCGTAAATATAATCGTCGCGGATGGTCGGCTCGAAGGGGGGGGTATCCCACAGGTCAATCGGGTCGACAGGTTGCACGTCGTAATGTCCGTAAATCAGCACGGTGGGCGCGCCCTCGGCGTGGAGCCAATCACCATACACCAGCGGATGCCCGGCGGTGGGGACGATTGCCACGTTTTCGATGCCCGCGTCGGTGAGTCGGTCGGCGATCCACCGGGCGGCTTTTTCCATATCAGGAATGTGCTCGCTTTGGGCGCTGATACTGGGGATGGACAGCAGTGCCTCCATTTCCGTCAGATATTGGCGACGATGTTCGTTGGCGTAATTTATTGCGGCGTTGCTCATAAAAAAATTATCCTTTCGGTGAAATCGGGGAGTGCCGGTGGCACATACTTCCCGCAAATATTATAAACCTAAAATTTGATTATCCAAAAGCTGTGATACAATTTCCGAATGACGAATGACGAATGACGAAGAGGGACGCCAATGACCGATGCCATTCAAACCGTGCGATTTTCCCTCCCCCTGCCGCCGAGTATCAATCGGCAGTATGCGCGGGTGGGCAATCGGCGCGTGCTGTCCAAAGAAGCGAAATCGTTTAAAAAAGCGGTGAAGTTGCGCATCCACAAGTTGCGGGTGGATGACAAAATCACCGATGCGTTCATCGCCGCGCTGAAAGCGGGATGGGTGGGCATTTTTATGGATATGTATTTTGCCTCCCCGCTGAAACGCGATTTGGACGGCGGGTTGAAAATTGCGCAGGATGCCATCCTGAGCGAGTTGGGCATCAATGATAACCGGGTGGTGGACATCCATCTGGTGAAACGAATTGACCCGCTGAACCCCCGCGTCGAAATTGAGTTGGAAGCCATCCCCGAATGGGAATTCAGCGAGTCGTATGCGTTTTTGGGCGACGATGCGTGAAGCGTGAAGCGTGAAGCGTGAAACGCCAGCCCCTATTTCCCCCAATTGATGAGCCGTTCATCCACCCCCTGATATTGCACGTTGAATTGCGCCGCCACATCCGCCGAAAAGAGCGGGTGCGGGTCGGTGCCGTTGGCGTTCATCACCCAGAATTCCCACTTGCCCCGCCGGTCGGTGACGAAGGCGAGCTGTTTGCCGTTGGGTGACCACGCGGGCGCGGCGCTGTTGAAGGCAACGTCTCCGCGCACGACAGAGCCGGACGGGGTGAGCCGCCGGCGCGCGCCATCGGTGGTGCGGATGGTGTAGATTTCCCAATGGTTGTCCTGCCGAAAAGTTATCGCCACAAATTGCCCGTCGGGTGAAAAGACCGGCGCGCGGTCGCGCGGGTTGTCAGTGAAGGGGAGAATTACGCCCCGATTCACGTCCAGTTGGCGCAATCCGAGCCGGTTGTCGGTGAAAATGATGCGCCAATCGTTGACGGTATCCCACGCGGGGGCGAATGAGAATGTCGCCGAGGGCAAATCCCGGAAAGTGCCGCTCGCCACGTCAATTCGGCGCAGTTGCCAATAGGGGCTGGGCGGCAATTTGTAGCACAATTGGAAGCCGATAACCTCAAAATCGTAGGCGTCGCCGGGCGGGAATTGCCCACTTTGCAGGGGCACACACTCGCGGGTGACGGTCAGCCTGCCGCCGTGCCGGAAGTTCACCACCAGCGACGCCCCATCAGGCGACCATGCGGGCGATTTCGGCTGAATCATCTCCCCCAAAAGCTGATATTCCGAGCCGGTGCGCAAATCGAAAATCCATACCCCGCCTCTGCCGCCATCCGCCCAACGGGTGAACGCAATTTTCGTGCCGTCGGGGGAGAGAGCAGGGTCAACGCCGGATGTGAGCCGTTGCAGGTTGTTGCCATCGGCGTTGATGCGGAAAATATCGCCGCCGGTTTGGGGCTGGATGATGAAGGTGCTGCCGCCGCCGGAAACGGGCGGGGCGGCGACCACCGGCACATCGAAGACCAACGGGGTGGTGGAAATATATTTCGGGGAGGCGGAAATCCAGCCGATGGGCGCGCCGTTTTTCGCCACCCGATACCATTCGCCAGTGGCATTGACGCCGGTGATGTCCACCGTGTCGCCCCGTTTCAGGGTGTCGGTGGCGGGGTAGATGGTGCTTGGTCCCGTGCGGAGGTTCAGCCCCGCCGCCAAAATGCGCGCAACCGGCGCGGGCGGGGTCGGGATGTCGGGGGCGCTCACCGCGCGGGTGGGGGTTTGGGTGGGCAGAACGATGGGCGCGCGCGTCGGCAACGGCGGCAGGGGGGTATCGGTGGGGGTGGCGGTTGCCGCCGGAATCGCGGTGGGGGTGGGGGGCATAGGCGTTTGGGTCGCGGTGGGGATGTCGGTGGCGGCGACCAGCGTCGGCGTGGCGGTGGGTCGGTTATTGGGCGCACAGCCAACCAACGCCAACAGAATGATGGCGAATGCGGAAATGATGAATTTTCGCTTCATGACACCTGTCACTTTCTAATCGTCGTCTCAGCCGTCGTCGGTGCGGGTGTTGCGCTGTTTGAACATCGCATATGCCACAATTGCGCCAAAACCCACCCCGAAAATCAGCCCGTTCAATGTGTTGCCGGTGACCATCCCGATGATGATTCCCAGCGCAATTGCAACGGCGATTCGTGTGCCTGCTCCCATAAAATTTACCTCAAAAAATAGACTGCCAGTGCGGCGAAGACGCCCAGCCCCAACAATATAAAAATCAGGTTGCGGCGGGCGGCGGGGGAGAGCGAACTATCCCAGCCTGCCGGATTCAGCGTCAACCCAATGCCCGCACCAATGGCAATACCTGCCCCGATGCCCACCGCGATGTTGCCGAAAGCCACGCCCAATGCCGCGCCAATGCCGGTGCCGATGGCGATACCGGCGCCAATATTCTGCGTTTCCTGCTTCTTCATGGTCGAAATATCCTTTCGCTATTCGTACCGTAATGCGTCAATGGGGCTGAGCCGTGCGGCACGGGTGGCGGGGTAAATTCCGAAGAATATCCCCACCGCCAAGCTGAAGCCGGTTGCCAGCAACACCGCGCCCGGCGTGACCACTGTGGTCATATCCGCTAAATTTCCAATCAATACCGACCCCAGCACCCCCAACAGGATGCCGATGGCGCCGCCGATAATCGAAATCACAATCGCTTCGATTAAAAATTGCGAAAGGATGTCGCTCCGTTTCGCGCCGATGGCTTTCCGCAAGCCGATTTCGCGCGTCCGTTCCGTGACCGAGACGAGCATAATGTTCATGATGCCGATGCCGCCCACCACCAGCGAAATACCGGCGATGGAGCCGAGTACGATGGTGAAAATGGCGGTGATGTCGCCGAAGACGGCAATCAAATCCGCCTGATTGATGACCGTGAAATCGTCGTCATCTTTGAAGTTGATGCGGTGGCGTTCCCGCAACACTTCGGCGATTTCATCGGCGGCGACGTCCATCGCGTCTTCCGAGACGACCTGCGCGTAAATGACGGAAACGACGTATGAGCCGCGCACCACCGGCGCGGAGAAAAGTCGGCTTTGTGCGGTGGAAATGGGGATGAGAATCACGTTGTCCTCATCGCCGCCGAAACCGCCGCCGCCCCCTTTTTCGGTCAGCACCCCTTTGATGCGGAAAGGAATATCGTTGATTTTGATGGTTTGCCCCACGATGGCGATGTACGGTTCATCGGGGAAGAGGTTTTTCGCCACCCGCGAGCCAATCAGCGCCACGCGGGAACGTCCGGAAACGTCGCTGTTGCTGATGAATTCCCCTTCGTCCACCTTGAAATTGCGCACCGAGCCATATTCCGGCGTCACCCCATCCACGGTGGTGTAGGTGTCTTTTTTCCCCGCTACCGCCAGCCCACTGCGCGAATAGGCGGGGGCAATGGCGGCGACATCCGGCACGCGGAACACGTCTCGCAGCGCTTCCGCGTCATCCATGGTGAGCGGTTGCGCCCCCCGGCTGGAGCGTGCGCTGCCGGGTCCGCTGTTGTTCAACTGCCCCGGAACCACAAAGAGCAGGTTTGTGCCCAAGCTGGCAAATTGCTGGTTGATGTACGATTCAAACCCCTGCCCGACGGAGATGAGTGCGATGACCGCGCCCACGCCGATGATGATACCGAGCATGGTGAGGATGGAACGAAGTTTGTTGACTGCCAGACTGCGCAGGGCGATGAGTAGATTTTCGGTGATTTGCATGGTTTGTGTCTCTGGTTTCTGGTTTCAGGTTTCAAGTCTCAGGTACGCTGTTGGACTTTGGACTTGGGACACTGAACTTGGGACAAATGTCTACTCCGTTAAATCGCGGGCGCGGACGCTGTATGCCCGTTTCCCGGCGAGTTTCGGTTGCCGTACCGGTTCATCGCTGATGATTTTCCCGTCCGCCAGCCGGATGATGCGCCGGGTGTGCCGGGCGATTTCCGGCTCGTGGGTCACAAAGACGATGGTGATGCCGTTCTCGTCGTTCAGCCGTTGGAAAATCGCCATGATTTCCGCCCCCGATTTCGAGTCGAGGTTGCCGGTCGGTTCATCCGCCAAAATGATGCTCGGTTCGTTCACCAGCGCGCGGGCAATGGCGACGCGCTGTTGCTGTCCGCCGGAAAGCTCGTTCGATTTGTGATGAATGCGGTCGCCCAAGCCCACACTTTCCAGCGCGGCGATGGCGCGGCGGTGGCGTTCTTTGCGGGGGACGCGGCTGTACACCATCGGCAGTTCCACGTTCGCCAGCGCGCTGGTTCGCGCCAGCAGATTGAAATTCTGGAAAACGAAGCCGATTTTCTGGTTGCGGATGGTCGCCAGTTCATTGTCGTCCATCTCGCCCACATCCTGCCCGCCGAGCAGATATTGCCCGTCGGTCGGTTTGTCCAGACAGCCGATGATGTTCATCAGCGTGGATTTCCCGGAGCCGGAGGGTCCCATAATGGCGATTAATTCCCGCTCGCGCACCTGCATGGACACCCCGCGCAGGGCGTGAACTTCAATGTCGCCGATACGGTATACTTTGGTGATATTTTCAATTTCAATTACGGATATTTCGGTCATAATGTTTTCGGTGTCCGTTAAATTTATCCGCCGCTGATGGCTTGCCGCAGTTGCTCGCGGCGCGAGCTTTGTTGAATGGCGATGACATCGCCCGCTTCCAGCCCGCTCACAATTTCGCTGACGGTGGCGCTGCGCTGACCGAGCACGATTTCCGTGCGTTCCAGCCGTTTGTCGTCAATTACTTTGTCCACATATGCCGTCCCCGTTTCGCGGTCAATCTGGATGGCGCGATTCGGCACCACCACCACATTTTCGAGTCGCTGTGTCTCGATGGTGGCATTCACATTCATCCCGATTTTGAAGGGCGCATTTTCGTCATTGATGATGACCGTGACGGGATACGCCACAATGCCGGTGCCGGAAGCGACGGGCGCGACGCCCACCGTCTCCACGGTGCCGGAAAACGTTTCATCGGGCAGGGAGTCCAGCGTGATGACCACGGGTTGCCCCGGCGCAATGCGGTTGATGTCAATTTCATCCACTTCCACATCCATTTTGAAGGCGGATAAATCGGCGACGACCATCGCCACGGGCGCAATGCCGGTCGGTTCATTTTCTTTGATGCTGATTCTGGTGACCGTCCCCGCAATCGGGCTGAAGAGCCGCGCTTTTTCCAGCGCCCGTTTTGCTTTTTGCAGATTGACTTCCGTCGCATCCACGGCGGCTTGGCTGATGGCAACATCCTCCGCGGTGGGTCCATTGAGGAGGCGTTGCAGGGAGGCTTTGGCTTGCGCCACTTGGGCGCGGGCGGCGGCAACTTGCCCCGCATCCGCCCCGTCGAGCACCTTTTGCAGGTTGGCTTCGGCTTGGGCAACTTGCGTTTGCGCCGCCAGAATATCGGCATTGTCTGCATCTTTCATTGCCAGATTGTAGTTTGCCTGCGCGGTTTCGTAATCAATGGTCGCCTGTTCCAGCATTAGCCCCTGAATTTCGGCGGCGCGGGAATCATACGCCACCGCGTTGTACGCATCCTGCGCCTGTTTGAGCGCAATCTCAGCGCGGCGGAGACCGGCGGCGGCAACCGTGATGGCATCGGCGTTGGGTCCTTCCGTGATGCGCTTGAGATTGGCGCGCGCACTTTCGAGCGCGGTTTGCGCGGCGGCAATATCCGCCTCCGACGCGCCTTTCAGGAGCGAATCGAGGTTCGCCTGCGCGCTGTCCAGCGATGCCCGCGCGGCGTCAACATCATTTGGGTCGGGTGGCGCCAATAATTTTTGATGCTGCGCTCGCGCCCGCGCCAAATCAATTTCTGCCAGCCGCACCGCTTCTTCCAAATCGGTGGTATCGAGTTCCGCCAGCAGCGTGCCGTTTTCCACCCGCGCCCCTTCGGCGACATGAATTTTTGCCACTGTACCCGGTATTTGGAAGGTTAAATTCACCGAATCCTGCGCTTGCAGGCGGGCGGCGGTATCAACCGTGGCGACGATGGTGTCCGTCTCCACCGTCAGCGTTTCGATGTTTTCATCTTCGGAAACGCTGTATGGTTTGGGCGAAAGATATACCGTGCTGACAAAACCAATCCCCAGCACGCCCGCCAGAATACCGATAATAATCAATGCTCGTTTCATTATAGAGAGTGTCCTTTTCCGTGAATTATCCGAGACCGCCGGAGAGCAATGTGCCGCCGACCGCCAGCCCGATGGAGATTGCCGCATAAACCAGCGCAATCACCAGTGATTTCATCCGGTTGAATTTGGTGACCACCCCCAGCCCGATGACCAGCAGCACGAAGTGCCACAACCAGAATACATCGGCGAAGGAGAGTACCGCCAGCATGGTATTGCCGCTGTCTTTGGCGAGGTCTCCGCTGGCGACCAGCGCGCCCAGCCCGGTATAGACGGGGAATTTCCCCAGAATGCCGATGGCAGCGGATTGCACCAGATTTCGCAGGGCGAGGGGGATGGATGCCCACGCCACCACGTTGAATACGCCGCTGAATTTCAGCTCATCCGCGCCGATGACCAGCGACAGGAAATAGAAAAGCCCACCCGCCGCCAGCCAGACAATCGGCGTGAAGATGGCGCCGGTGATGGAACCGACGAGCGCCAAAAACCCCGGCGAGCGGAAACGCGCCGATTGTTCCAGCGCGTCCTTCATTTCGCTGGCGGACAAGCCGCTATTGGCGAGTTGGTTTTTCACTGCCAGCTCGGAAATTTCGGCGGTGTGGGGGGCGGACACAATGGCGGCAACCACCACCCCGATGATTGCCAGCACGAGCGGCAAGACCCATTTCCAGCGGGGGTGCGCCACCACGGCGGCACAGGTTTGGCGAGGTTTGTCAATAATGCTCAACAATAATCCCCAAACAGAGGGAGCCGGTACAGTAGTGTCAGTGGTCATAGTCGAATCCTTTCTAAAACTATAACACCGGTTACGCAATATTCAATACGGG
>JAJRSQ010000153.1 GCA_024278725.1 Chloroflexota bacterium | reverse complement strand
CAGCACAAAAACCGATGCCGACCGCGCGTATGAAGCGCGCCTGAAAAGCAGTCTCATCGCGCACGGCGCCACAGCGGGGAAAGAACGGCTCGATGCCGGTATCCGGCGGGAGCGCGCGAAAACGTGGTTGCGCGGCACGGTGGGTAATTTCCCCTTTTTGATTGGGGCGATTTTACTGACGGGGTTGCTGGCAATTTACGTCGCCGGACCCGCGCTATCGCCCAATAACCCGTACACCACCAAAGGGCTGGACAAAATCAACGGGGTGATTCAAGTGCCCCCCTTTGCCCCCTCCGCCGAATATCCGTGGGGAAGTGACGCGCTGGGGCGCGATATGATGAGTCTGGTGCTCAGCGGGGCGCAGCAAACGCTGACGCTGGTGGCGCTGGTGATGCTCGCCCGGCTGGCGGTCGGGTTCGTCCTCGGCACACTGGCGGGCTGGCAGCAGGACAAGCCGCTCGACCGGCTGATTATGGCGACCGGCGAGGTTTTTTCCGCGCTGCCGACCCTCATTTTCTCGATGCTGCTGGTGCTGGCGCTCGGCATTCGGCGGGGCATTTGGGTTTTTGTGGTGGCGCTCTGTTTTGTCGGCTGGGGCGAGATGATGCAGTTCATCCGCAGTGAAGTGATTGTGCTGCGCCAAAAATTGTATGTTGAAAGCGCGGTTGCGTCCGGCGCGCGGCTCAGCGGGATTATCGTGCGCCATCTGCTGCCGAATCTCCTCCCCTCGCTGATTGCGCTCGGCGCGCTGGAGATGGGCGCGGTGGCGATGCTGCTCGGCGAGTTGGGCTTCATCGGTGTCTTCATTGGCGGGGGCGCCTTCGCCGAAGTTTCCATCGGGGGTCCGCCGTACCACTATTCCGACATCCCCGAATGGGGCGCGCTGCTCAGCAACGTGCGCACCTATGCGCGCGGCTACCCGTGGACGGCAATTTATCCCGCGCTGGCATTTTTCGCCGTCATTCTGGCGTTCAATCTGTTCGGCGAAGGGTTGCGGCGGCTGGTGCAGGACATCGGATTGAGCTTCAATAAATTGGTGAACCGTTATACCGTGCTGGCGGCAATTGTTTTAATTTGGGGATTGAGTTGGGTGCAGAGCAATACCGGCTCGATTGCATTTTACAAACAGCAGGCGCGGGCGTTCGACCGGGGGGAAGCGATGGCGACGCTCGCCACCCTCACCGACCCCGCGCTGGCGGGACGCGCCATCGGCACATCGGGCGCGGACATCGCCGCCGATTATATCGCCCAAAAATTCAAAGAGTACGGTTTGCAGCCCGGCGGCAAAAAATCCACCTATTTTTTCGACGTGAAACGGGATTTCTTCCAACTGACCGAAACGCCGCAATTGTCATTCAACGGGCAACCGTTGGTATATCGCCGCGAGTTTGCGGAAATTCCCACCAATCTTTTCAACGGCAGCGAGCCGAAATCGGGCGAATTGGTGGTGCTGGGCGCGGGTGAACAGGTTTTTGCCGGGACATCATTCACCGGACAGCAATTTCCGCGCCAGATTGTGGCGTTGGATTTCTCGAAGGATGCGCTGCTGGTGTTGCGAAACAATGCTTTTTTGCCCAATGTTCTGCGACAGGGCACATTTTATTTGACCGACAATCCCGATGTGCTGGCGCATCGGGACAGTTTGTCCGCATACAGCCCTAACGCACCGAGTTACGACCCGATGCAGGGCAGTCCCTTCTTTTTTGTGACCGAAGCGGCGGCGAACAAAATGCTGGCATCCACCGGATTGACGCTCGCCGATTTGCGTCGGGAGCAGGCGCAGCTCGCCCCGGATGACGTGAAAGTGTGGCGCACGGGGGTTATGGTCAGCGATTCGCTGGTGGGGGAAGTGCGGCACAAAGTGCCCGCCCGGCATGTGATTGGCTATTTGCCCGGCACAGATACCAATTTGGATTACAAGTTGATTGTGGTGCTGGCGCAGTATGACGGGTTGGGGGTGGATGAAACGGGCACACTGTATCCCAGCGCCAACGACAGCGCCAGCTCGGTGGCGGTGATGCTGGAGATGTTGCGCTCGTGGCGGGAAACGGGCTATCAGCCGAAAAAGACGATCATTTTTGTGGCGTATGTCGGCGAAGGGTTTGATTACGGGCAATTCCCGCGCCGCACGCCCGATGTGGAACGGTTCATCAGCGGGAAATTCGGCTTTGCCACCGCATTCACGCCGGAAGCATTTGTGTATTTGCGCGGGTTGGGGGCGGGTTCGGGGAAGAATCTGGAATTGGCGGCGGGGGGAAATTTGCGGCTGGCGCAACTCTTTGAGCGCGCCGCCGACCAAATGGGAGTCAGTACGCAGCGCGCCAACGAAGATTTTTCGCTGGATGTGATTTTCGGCGTGACATCCAATGTGGTCACTTCCGATGCGCCGACGATTTCGCTGAACTGGGCGGGGTTTGAGGACACCATCGGCACGCCGGATGATTCGCCGGAAGCGATTGACCCCGCCAAGCTGGAAAAATCGGGGCGGGCGCTCTCGCTGGCGTTGCTCATCATGGGGCGCGAAGTGAATTATTGAGTGTAGCGCGGAAATTTTCCAAAAGGCAACCGTTCGGTTGCCTTTTTTGTATTTTGGTGAAACTTTTTATGCGATACTGTGTATTATTTAAAAAGATAATTTTGTTTTTTGTGCCGAATGAGGTGGATATATGTTACGAAAAATGATATTTTCAATGATTATTTTTGTTTTGCTGCTGGCACTGACAGCATGTGATGATACCCCGCCACCGGACAATTTGCCCACCGGAAATAAAGATACTCTTCAAATGACTGCCACTGCGCCGGTGGAGGGCAATTTGCCTCGAATATCGGCGGCGATGGTTCGTTTTTCGTGGGACAGACCCGACATCACTGCCGCTGCCGGCGCACATATCGCCGATATTGCCACCCCGAATGAAAGAATCACCGTGCAATCTCCCGCGCCACGCCGTGCCGCCATCGGGCTTTTTTCTGTGGATGCGCTAGAATCACCCACGCTTGATGGTTTGCCGCTTGTTTCACAATTGCCCGCCGAATCATCGCTCACCATTGCCCCCGATGGTAGCGCCACTTTCACCTATAGCGATGCTTTCGACCCGCGCTGGCATGGACGGCAACCTGAATGGCAGCAACTTAATTTAGAGGAAGGTTCTGTCACGGTAGATTTTCTGCGCGATGACAGCCGTCCGGCAAAAGTTTGGCTTTCCACCGATAAACAGGCAGCAACGGAAATGCTTTTTCTGCTGGATAATGAAAATCGTATTTCGTTTTACTGGAGCGGTGAACTCCGTTACTGTTTCAATTTTGGGCGGGCGGTGCAATCACTGCGGTTGAGTGACCCTTCCGGGCAGCAGAAAACCACATTTCAAGCGGCACCCGGTTTTGAAATTCGCCTTTCCGGTGGTGGAAATGATTGGATTTCGGTGTGGCAGACAGATAGCGAAGGAGAAGTGCAACCGGAAATTGAACTCCCCGAAACGTTGCGGGGCGCAGAGAAACTGTGTGTCGGTTTTGGCGGCAAACCCGATGATTTCTATTCAGCAGAACAATTTTTTCTCACCGTGCAATTACAAGCCACCGACTTGACCGGTTTAACCGATTTTCCGCAGGGTGAGCGCACCATCACGTTCACCGATGCCGCCGATTCGTCGCACCGGGCGATTCTATTTTGGGATGACCCGGACGTCACCGTTCCCCCTGCGGCAGTGGAGTATCCTTCCGGCGCACCCACCATCGAAAATGATGGAAAAATACTGCGCCTTCGTTTTCCGAGTGGTGTGCTGGTGGAATTTCCGTTGAATGCCGCCGGTGCGCCGGGGGGTATCAGTCGGATGATGGTGGGGCAGCAAACAGTATTTCGCGCGCCTCCGGGAGCGGTATGGACATCACCACTGTTTTTAACCTTGTTGAATGGTGACCCCACCCCGCTCTCTGCTGATTTCAGTTGGGAAAATTACCGTCAATCATTTATGGACGGTAAAAGTTGGCAACCCCGCTGGACACGTTCCCATCAAACAGTAGGGTTTGAAAACGCGCAATTTTCCGGCGCGTTGGTGCAGGATGATGATGTGATTTTGCGCTGGACGGTTTCTACACCCGGCGGGACGGGGCAGGTGGATTGGATTTTTTCACCGGTTCAAACCGAATTGACCGGTGAGGCACTGACCGGATTGGGGATGCGGGTACGGGTGTCAGGGCTGGCTGCGGCAGAAATTGTATCGTTCACTTTGCCGCTGCTGGTGTCTCCCGGCGATTGGCAAATTGAGCAATTTTTCCGGGTGCTGGCGGAAGACCCGTTCAGTTTCCAGAGTGCGCCGCGTTATCCCATCGCCAAATGGTTTGGCGAAAGCCAATCGTTTGCTTTTCGCAGTGGGCAGGGGCGGACGGTTGTGGGGCTGTTTGATGCTCCGGTTTGGGCGACGGTGCGGCTTGCCACAGAATCCGGACGGCAGATGTACACATTCGATATTCCGCTGGGCGCGGGAGAAGAACGCGAAACGATACCGTTGAATTGGTTTTCTGCGCCGGTGGGGGCATCGTCGCGCTGGGCAGCAGCAAATATTTGGGCACGCCTTTATGAAGATATTCGCGCCGGATACAGCGACCAAGCCGGGGTACTCAATTCCCGTCCCTTGCCCACCGTTGTTTGGAATCAACCGCTGGAAGAAAATTATTTTCCGCTGATGGAGAATTTCATTAATACCGGAGAATATCCGGCGGCGGGCGAAAGTTGGTTCGATTGGGTGGCACAAAACCAATTGCCACGCGCCGAAGCCGCCGGTATCAAAAATATCATCATCCAACCGCCGTGGGAAAGTGATGCCGAAGACCCCAACCTGATTTCATCGTTTCACGCGCCACGAGATTTCATCGTTGCCAAGTTGTTGGGAGGAAAAGAAGGTTTGACAAGATTGGTTACTGAAGCCCATCAACGCGGAATAAAAGTGACACTTTGGTATCCCAGTGCATTTTCTTTGTTTTCACCATTGCACACCACCCACCCCGATTGGATGGCGTGGAAAAAATCGGGTATCCCGGAAGATGGCGGTTGGGGGGATATTATCGGAATGGATACCCATACCGAATATCGCCGGCACGCCATCGATGCACTGTCGGCGCTACACCGCGAAATTCCGTTTGACGGGTTGTGGATGGATTCTTGGGTGGGATTGAGTGTGCTGACCAATTACGCCAATGCTCAACCGACACCGCAATTGGATGGTGCTATTGCACTTCAACAGGCTTTTACCGAAATGGGCATTTCGCAATTGATGATTGAGGGTTTGGGACCGCTGGGTCGCTCTGATGCCTATGGTGATTATGAAAGTTATACCGGCGCCCCCAATCCGCTGCCGGAACAAGTGGCGGAATTGGAACGATTGCGCGGGCACGAATACCTGCTCTACCGTATCGGTGCCGGAACTTATATTGATATGAATATTTACCATCGGGTGCTGGCTTCCGGCGGGTTAATAAATATTGCAAATTTTGATGAAATTGATGCGCTGAGTGAATCTGACCGAAACTGGCTGCGCCAAATTAATACCGATATTGCCACGGTGGTCAATCGGATGCAGTACCGTTCTTTGCTGGTGAAGAATAATCGCTGGTTGGGGGTGGCGTGGACACAGGACGATTCGGCGGATGCGGTGTTGTTTGCATTTGAGGCGCCCTTTGTGCAGCAATTCGATGGAAGTACCACGATTGAAGATGTGACCACCGGTACACAATTCACCGCCGATGGGCAATTCCAAACAAAACCATATCACACCTACATTTTGCACAACATATTCGACAATTAACCTGGATCTTTGGGTATTCAAGAGGGGGCAATCATTGCGAGCGAAGCGAAGTTGAAAATACCCGAAGAGTGCAATCTCCGAGTTGGATAGTGGGGATTGCTTACCCCGTTGGGGCACAGGTCGGCGCAAAAAACACACCTCGCAATGACACTTTACAAATCTCCCCTGACTCTAACTGAGCCATTAACCTAAATGGGAGAATTCTCGTGCGAAAATATATTGTTTTGCTGGCAATAATCTTCATTTTGGCGGCTTGCAGCGTGGAAGATAACCCCACGCTCACCCCGCCCGTCGGCGAGGCGTGCCCCGATTGCGCACTTCAATCGGCGCGGTTGGACGGTGATTATGTTTCAATACCATACGTGGGTGATATTTGGACATCCACGTGGGCGAGCGACGGTAATCTGTATGCAGCATTTGGGGATGCCACCGGAATGAGCGGCTGTTTTCCCACCTTGCTGATGGACGAGCCGGACGAGTTCGATGCAGATTACATCGAAGTGTCTCCGGGGTTATACACTGTGGCAGATAAAAACAATGAATATTGCGAAGTTTTCAGTTGCGCCGACCCGCTGCCGCTGTGCCAATATACCCCTGCCGGGTTGGTGCGTTTGAGCGGCGATGTACCTGATTTCGCCCCCTGCGACGGGGCTGACCAATGCGTGGTGAGCCGTCATCTGCCCTACGGAGATATGAGTGTTTTTGAAAATTCAGATAAGCCTTCCAGCGTGGTTTCGGTTTCCGGGCGGATGTATATGCCAATGCACTATCCCCCAGGGAAACCAACGCTCGGTTATCTGGCATATTCCGATGATACCGGACGGACATGGACAAAAGTCCCCAATTCCCCGTGGGGTGCAGATAGCCATTTCCGCGTGCTGATGTTCATCAATATGGGGCAAGATTACCGGTTAAATGAAGATGGTTTTCTGTACGGCTTGGGGGTTGATGGCGAAGTTGCCGACCCGCCTCGCCTGGAATCCATCTATTTGACCCGCATCCGTCGCGCAGCCGGTGGTACACCTGCCCCTGCCGATGACCCGGTGTTGAATTATGCCAACTATCAGTATTTTATTGGGTTGGATGAAAACGGAAACCCAAAATGGTCATCAAACCAGAATGAAGCCATACCATTGGACGGGTTAGAAACGTTGGCGCAAGCCTCGGCAATATACCACCCCGATTTGCACCGATACCTGTTTTTGAGCGGCTGGGTTGGGGAAGCGCCGGGAGAATCTGCCGGTTTGGATGGTGTGTCTGATAATGTTTTGGTTGGCGCACTATATGAGGCACCCGAGCCGTGGGGTCCGTGGCATAAAGTGGCATTTTTCCCCGGTGGGTTTATTGCCAATATGTTCTCTAAAGGTGTTACCCCGGATGGGTTATATTTTGCCGGTGCGGGCGGTGGCGGGTTAACCTACAATTTGAATATCGGGCATTTAAAACTTATCCGCTGATTGATTGACAAACCTCGCCGATGTTTTTATGGAACGCTGATAAACGCAGAAAAACGCAGATTTCCATATTTTGCGGCTTTTATCCGGAAATAAACTTCCGAGCTGACAGCCCCAGCCGGCTTAAATTCCGGGCATTGGACTTCAGTTCAAGGTAAAAGCCGGGTGCTGTGCCGTTACGAAAAAACAAAATCAAGGCGTTGCGATTGACTATCAACGAAAATCCGCGTTCATCTGCGTCCAAAAAATATTTGTCAATCAGTCTGTTGGGCTACGAATACTTCTCCGCTACGGCGGGGCGTCCGATGAGCCACGCCGACCACAGGGTGAACAATGCCACCGTCGCCAGAATTGCCACCATGCGCCCCCACGGCTCGCTGGTGAGCATACGCACCATCAGAATATCGGTGGCTACCTTAAACCAGAATAGCCCGCCCAAAACGGTGAGTATCTGCACACTGCGTAGTACCCATCGTTTTTTGATGAAAAGGGTAAACGGAATGAGCAGACAAATCAGCACCACGAGCAGGTTGCCATAGCGCAAAAAATGCGCGCCCAACACAATATACGATAAAATTAATGGAATAATGCGGCGAATCACCGGAAACCTCCAATGTTTTTTCGATGTGGTATTGAAACGCTGTTCAATACATCACAAGTGTAGCATGGCGGCGAGTTTAAATCTGTGACTTCAGTTGCACAATTTCACTTTCTGCGAAAATATGTCCCACCGAAATACCGAGCGCGGTGTATAGCTCCGGCGGCACGCTGATGTCCGCCAGAAAAAGCGCGCCGGTGAGCGCCAAAACCGCCGCCCGGCGAAAGGCGATTTTCGGCAGGGCGAGGGTGAGGGTGAGGGTGGCGGCGGCGCGGATGGCGGGTGACTGCACCGCGCCATCGGTGGCGATGCCCGACGGCACATCCAGCGCCAGCACGGGGGCGGGCAGGTCATTCGCCCGGCGAATCATCTCGGCGGCGATGCCGCGCGGTGCGCCCCGCAGACTGTACCCGATGATGCCGTCGATGATGAGCGCGGGTGGCTCGGCGGGGGATGGCACGGCGGCGGGGGTCAGGGTGACGCCCATCCGTTGCAAAATATCGAGTTGGTGCGCCGGGATGCCCTGAAATGCCTCAATGGACTTTGTGGTCGCAACATGTACTTTCGCCCCCCAATTGTGCAACCGGCGAGCGCAAACCAGCGCGCCGCCGCCGTTGCCGCCACTGCCCGCCAGCACCAGCACCGATTTTCCGCGCGGGACGCCGTCCAAAAATCGCGCCCGCGCCAGATGCGCCAGATTCCGCCCCGCATTCTCCATCATCTGCATTAATTCAATCCGATAATCTTCCATCATCGCGCGGTCAACTTCCACCATTTGCGCAGTGGTCAGATGGGGAACCTCGGATTGGGGGAGGGCGGGGTAATTGGAGATTGGTGGTTGGTGGTTGCTCATTTGTCGCCCGTGAAGCGTGAAACGTGAATCGTTGAATCACCTATTTTTGCAATTTGCATTTTTAATTTTGCCTTGTTTTTTTACCCGAATCGTTGTTCTGTCCACGGGTCGGCTTGGTTGTGATAGCCGTAGCCTTCCCAAAACCCTTTCCGGTCGGTGGAAAGGAATTCCAGCCCGCGCAGCCATTTGCCGCTCTTCCAAAAATAGGCGCTCGCCCCTTCCGAGCGGTCGGCAAAAGAGCCGATGACCACGCGCAGGGGATAGCCGTGTTCCGGGGTGAGCGGCTCGCCGTTGAAGTGGGTTGCCAGCAGGGCGTTGTCCGCCAGCAGCATATCGAGCGGGGTATTGGTGGTGTATCCGCCTTCGCAGTGCTGGACGATGTATTTTGCGGCGGCGGTGGGGGTGATGATGCCCTCTGCCACCAGCGTTTTCAGCGAGACCCCTTCCCATTCGGTGTCCAATTTCGACCAACGGGTGACGCAATGAATATCCATGGTGATGCGGGTGCGGGGCAGGGCGTTGAATTCTGCCCACGTCCATTCTTTCGGCTCGGTCACTTCCCCCCAAACGCGGAAGGTCCACGTTTCAGGGTTGAAGGGCGGAATTTCGCCCACGTGCAGCACCGGAAATTTCTCGGTGAGCGATTGTCCCGGCGGCAGGCGACGCGCCTGTCGGGCTTTTTCTTCATCTTCCCGGCGGGAAAAAAGTTTGTTCAGCATAAAAGATACCTCTCAAAAAGTATGAGAGGTATTGTAGCGGGTGAATTTGAAAATGTGAAACGCGGGTTACTTGATGTGTCCAAAGTCTTCACGCGAGATGCCCAACTGGCGTAAAATGGCGCGTAATGTGCCGGGGGGAATATCTTTGCCGCCCCAATCGGGGATGATGGCTCGCTTGCCGGTGTGAGGGTTGCGCCAAATGGTATGGCTCCCCTTGCCTTGCCGTTCGATTTCGCACCCCAATTTGTGCAGCCGTTTGCTCACTTCTCTGTAACGCATTACGCCGCCATTGGAAGCGTGAGGTCAGTTGATTGAACAGGCTGTAATGCCGGTGGGCGCGGTTCGCCCCGTTCATCCAATGTGGCAAGCAGTAAATCGATGGCTTCCTGCACATTGGCTTGGATTTCCGGGAGCGTGCTGCCAAAAGTAAACAGTTCCGGTATGTCCGGACTGGTCACACTGTAAGTTTGGCTGGTTTCATCCCATTCGAGATGAAGTTTGATGTTGTAAACTTCCATCGGCTGGAAATTCCCTTCATTTTGCAAAGAGTATCAGGGATATTATAGCGGATGAATTTGAAAACGTGAAACGTGAAACGTGATTTGACAACCATGAGGGGCAATTATATTTTTCACGCCTCACGCCTCACGCCTCACGCCTCACGCCTCACGCCTCACGCCTCATTTCCCCGTCCAGTTCGCCTTTCGTTTTTCCACAAAAGCATTCATCCCTTCGGTGCGGTCTTCGGTGCTGAAGAGAAGCTGGAAGAGCCGCCGCTCCACCGCGACCCCCTCGGCGAGGGTGGTTTCAAAGGCGTGGTTCACGGCTTCTTTCCCGATTTGCACGGCGGTGGGCGCGCGCTCGGCGATTTCCTGCGCCAGCGAGACCGCCGCGTCCACAAACCCTTCCACCGGCACCACCCGATTCACCAGCCCGAAGTTGGCGGCTTCCGCCGCCGAAAGGGTGCGGTTGTTGAGCACCATTTCCATCGCCAAAAATTTGCCGACGGTGCGCGCCAGCCGTTGCGTCCCGCCCGCGCCGGGGATGATGCCCAGATTGATTTCAGGCTGTCCGAATTTCGCACTTTCGCTGGCGACAATCATATCGCACAGCATGGCAAGTTCGCACCCGCCGCCGAGCGCGTAGCCGCTCACGGCAGCGATGACCGGTTTTCTGATGGCGCGAATCGCGTCCCAGCTATCCACAAACGAGCCTTTGAACATGTCCACGGCGGTTTTGCCGCTCATTTCTTTGATGTCCGCACCGGCGGCAAATGCCTTTTCACTCCCCGCCAGCACCATCGCGCCGACGGCATCATCGGCGTCAAAAACAGCGAGCGCGTCCACCAGCTCGCTCATCACCGTGCTGTTCAGCGCGTTGTACGCCTTGGGGCGGTTGATGGTCACCAGCCCGACATTGCCGCGAACTTCGGTTAAAATTGTTTCATATGCCATAATTTTCTCCTTTGGAAAGTTTCAAATGACGAATGACAAATTACGAATTACGAACCATCTCCACAAAAAATTGATGCAGGCGCGGGTCGTCGGTCAGTTCCGGGTGAAAGGTGGTGACCATGATGTGCCCTTCCACTGCCGCGACGACTTCATCGCCCAGATGGAGCAGGGGCGTCACCCCCGCGCCGACGGCTTCGATGCGCGGGGCGCGAATGAAGACCGCCGGGAAAGTGCCGCCGACGGGCAGGGCATCGGCGGGGAGGTCGGCTTCAAAACTGTCCACCTGTCGCCCGAAAGCGTTGCGGTCAACTTTGATGTCCATCACCGCCAGCCGATTCGGCTCCACATGGGCGCCCCCCTTTTTGGGCGTGTGCCCGATGTCCTTCGCCAGCAAAATCAGCCCGGCGCCTGTCCCCCACACCGGCTTGCCCGCCGCAATGAACGCTCGCAGCGGCTCAATCAGCCCCCAGCGGTCTGCCAATTTGCCGATGGTGGTACTTTCACCGCCGGGGATGATGAGTCCGTCCAGCGGGGCGAGTTCTTCCGGTTTGCGGACGGGCGTGGCGCGCACGCCGAGCCGCCGCAGCATGTTGATGTGTTCCAGAAATGCGCCTTGCAATGCCAGCACACCGACGGTCGTCGTGCCGGTTTCGGGCTGGGGTTCTTCAATTAAATTTGGGGCGTGAAACGTCATTCTGCGACCTCATCCAATGAAAAGAATGCGCGCAATCTGCCCGTGGTGGGGTGGTCGGGCGCGGCTTTGCGCTTGCCGCTCATGGCATCAATATCGATGGCGAAGACGGCGGTGGGGGAAAGTTCCGTTTGAACGATGGCGCGGTAATCCGTCCCCGCTTTGAGGTGCGGAAAATATTTTTCCAGCATCCCGTTCAGCGCGTAGATTTTCTCGGCGTCCGTTTCAACCTTTCGTACCGCGCCGAACACCATCACGCTGGCATATTCCACGCTGAATTCCATCGCCGTATTGGTGGGCAAATATCGTCCCCGTTCCGCCACCGTGAAGCAGACGCGCGGGTTTCGGGCGAGGTTGTCTTTCACCCGCCCCTTTTTCGCGCCGTGAAAATAGACGAATTGCCCGTCAAACCAGAAAGTGTAGGGCGTGACGTAGGGCTGGTTTTCGGCAGCGGTTGCCAAATAGCCGATGTCGGCGCGCGCCAAAAGCGCGTGAAGCTCGGCGGTGTCTGCGATGCGGCGGTCATGGCGGCGTATCGTCGTTAATATTTGCGGGTCGGTCATGCCGGTCTCCCCATGAATTGATGCTCAAAAGTATAGCATAAACGCGCCGAAAGGCACATATTTTCACGCGCCGTTTACGCAGGGCTGTTGCAAAGTCGCTTGACAAACAATACTTTGCGCAGGAAATGTAGGGGCACGCTGCAGCGTGCCCCTACGACGCCACCGATTTTCGTTAAAACCGGAAGAAAGTGCGTAAGAGTGGCTCGCAAATCGCCCCTGCGGCGTGAAATCATGAAAACCGGCAACCTTAAAATTTACTTTGCAACAGCCGTG
>JAJRSQ010000152.1 GCA_024278725.1 Chloroflexota bacterium | reverse complement strand
GCAGTCATTGCGAGCGAAGCGAAGTTGAAAATACCCGAAGGGTGCAATCTCCGTGAATGTCAGTGGAGATTGCTTACCCCGTTGGGGCACAGGTCGGCGCAAAAAACGCGCCTCGCAATGACATTTTACAACTCCCCCCCGGATTCTGATTGAGCCAAACAAACTCATCATTCACCATTCATCATTCATCCCTCATCATTCATCATTCAGGAGCACCTTATGACTTGGCACATTTTACACAAACCGGCATATGATACCGATTTCATTGATTTACCCAAAGATTTGCAGAGGCAGGCAACCCGCGCCCATGCGGAATTGGCGCAAGACCCCGTCACCCCGCGCGGCAACACCATCAAAAAACTAAAAGGATGGGAAAATCTGTGGCGGTATCGTCTGGGCGATTACCGGCTGATTTATGCTGTGGGGAAAAATGCGGTGCAATTGCTCGCCATCGGTCCGCGTAAAGATGTTTATGCCCGTTTTGAACGGAAAAGCCATGCGGAAGATGGCATTTTGCCCGTCTTCGCTCCCGATTTGGAGGCGCAACTCAAACCGCGGGAAAATATTCTCGAATGGCAAAAACACCCCGAATGGATGTTGCCCAAGCGGGAAAAACCACGCGGCGAACCTCTGCCGCGCAAACTGAGTCCGGCGTTGCTCTCAAAATGGCTCATTCCGGAAGACTATCACCCCGCGCTGATGCGCTGTCGCACCGATGATGAATTGCAAGCCGCCGATGTGCCGGATTCGGTGCTTGGGCGGGTGATGGATGCACTGTGGCCCCCCTCGGTGGAAAAGATTGCCGCCCAGCCGGACCGGGTACTGGTCAACCCGGAAGATTTGGAACGGTACGCCGAGGGCACACTGCGTACCTTTTTGCTCCATTTGGATGACAAACAGCGGCGGTATGTGGATTGGGCACTGAAAGGTCCCACGCTGGTCAAAGGGGGTCCCGGTTCAGGTAAATCGACCATCGCCCTGTATCGGGTGCGCTCGGTGCTGGAACATGCCCGTGAGGTAGGCGAAGCGGTGCCGGAAATTTTATTCACCACCTACACCAACCCGCTCATTAATTTCAGTGAATCGCTGCTGCGGCAATTGTTCGGTTTATCTGCGGGGGAAAAATTACCGACGTCCATCAAAATCACCACCGTGGATAAAATAGTGTTCCGTATCGTCAAACAATCGGGGTTAAAGTTCGATTTGGCAGAAGAGAAGGAATTGACAGAAGCGTTGCATCATGCGCGAGCAAGCGTCAAACCGGCAGAACCGGGCGATTTGGAACAGTTGATGATAACCCGCGCCATTCAAGATTTACGCGACGATTATCTGCTGGAAGAATTTGAATGGATTATCGAAGGGCAGAACTGCCGCACAGAGGAAGATTATCTGGCGGCGAATCGTGCCGGGCGGGGGATACCCTTCAGCCGCAAAACCCGCCGAGCTGTGTGGAAGCTGTACCATGCCTATCGCAAATATCTGCTGGAAGACCGCACAAATCACAAATTGACTTGGGGTATATTGCGTCAGCTCGCGCTACGATTGGTGCAAACGGGAAAATTCATCCCCAAATGGGATAACGTCATTGTGGATGAAGCGCAAGACCTCACGCCGGCGGCGCTGGCGCTGTGCGTGGAATTGTGCCGCGACCCGGCGGGTATTTTTCTCACTGCCGACGCGAATCAATCGCTCTATAATCGCGGGTTCAGTTGGAAGAGTGTGCATACCCAACTCAATCTTAAAGGACGGACGCGCATTTTGCGGCGCAACTATCGCAGCACGCGCGACCTCGCCGAGGCGGCGCGGGATGTACTCGCTCCCACCGACCTCGACCGGCAGGCAGCGGCGCAGGAATACATTCATGCCGGACCGCCGCCGGCGGTCTATGCCGCCAACGGCGCGGCAGACCAGGCGCAGTGGTTGGCGCAACAAATCTATTTGGCGGCAAAAGACCTGCATCTGCCGCTCAATGCCGCGGCGGTGCTGGTGCCGTCCAACAGCCTCGGTCCAACAATGGCGCGCTGGCTGAATGAAAACGGGTTGCCCGCCAAATATATGAAAAGCAAAGATGTCAATCTGGATGAACGGAAGGTAAAAGTATTGACACTGCATTCGGCGAAAGGGCTGGAATTCCCCATTGTTGCCATTGCGCACGTGGAAGTTGACCGGCTGCCCAAAGAAACTCGCGCCACAGATGCACAGGAAGTGGAAGAACATCTTTCCGGTCAGCGGCGACTGATGTATGTCGGCTGTACCCGCGCCATGCGGTATCTCTTTGTCACGTATGACCGCTCGCTGCCGTCGCCGTTTATTCAGGATTTATCGGAAGAACACTGGATGTTTATGAACGATGAAGAATAAAGGGAATTTCATCATTCATCATTCATCATTTGCTATGGAGGATACAATGAGTATTTACCGATTATCGCAACATGGCACGCATCTCACCGACACCGTTCTCGCCCGTGAGTTGGGCGCACGGGCGTGGGCTGATAATGATTTTCGGCTGGATTTTTCCGGCGTGGAAAATATCAGCGCGGAATTTGCCCGCACACTGTATCAAACAGTGCTGCAACAGCGCGACCTGCCTGCGTTTATGAATATGCTCCAAATGGAAACAATGTCGGCGGCGGTTAAGCTGGAAATTTTTTCAGCCATGCAACCGCCGTCACCTGCCCCGGCGGAAGATGTAAAAACGCCGCCCCCGCCGGAGAAGTTGAATCCGGTTGCCGCGCTGCATCAAATCCGCCGGGCGTATCGGGATTACGTGCATACCTTCCAGAAATTCAACAACCCGGCTATTCAACGCTGGGTGGCAGAGCGGGTGGTACACGGGTCGCTATTGTGGCGTGATGAGTTTGTGCAGCTCACCCGCCGTTTTGAGGCAGGCGATACCTTTACGGATTTGGTGTCGCAAAAACTGTTGCATCCCGAAGCACCGCGCTATTTTCTCGGCAAAACAGACGAACCCATCAACCTGTATCACCATCAGGCGCAAGCCATTAAACATATCATCGGCGCGCGGCAAAATACCATCGTAGCCACCGGAACAGGGTCGGGAAAATCGTTCTGTTTCGGCATTCCCATCATCTCCGAATGCTTAAAATTGCGCGATAAAGGCGTCAAAGGCATCAAAGCGGTCATTGTTTATCCGATGAATGCCCTCAGTAACAGTCAATACGCTGATTTTTCGCGGCGGTTGCATGGTTCCGGTTTGAAAATCGCCCTGTACACCGGCGATACCTCACATAGCCGAGACAATGCGTTGGAGCAGTACCGTCAGGTATTTGGGCGGGAACAGCCGTATGACAGCGAACTCATCAGCCGGGAGGAAATTCAGGCAAATCCCCCCGATATTTTGATGACCAATTATGTGATGTTGGAACTGCTTCTCACCCGTTTTGAAGACCGGAAACTTTTTCCGGTGCAGCACAAAGGGGTTTTGCAATTTCTGGTACTGGACGAGGTGCATACCTACACCGGCAAGCGCGGTGCGGATGTGGCGTGTCTCATCCGGCGGGTGAAACAACACACCAATACCACCGGTAAACTGCGCTGTATCGCCACCAGTGCCACCGTTCACAGCGGCGAAGGTGAAGATGCCGCCACGGTCATCGCCGATTTTGCCCAACAATTATTCGGTGAGTCGTTCTCCGCGGCGCACGTCATCGGCGAGCATTACCGTCCGGCAATCGGTGCGAGCGATTCGGTTTTAGCGCCGGCTATCAACATCAGCGAAGCAGACATCAACGGATTTGATGGCAGTTTTTCTGCCGCGGTATCGCTGGCGAAAAAACTTTTGGGCACAGAAACACTCACCGCAAAAACGCCGTTGGCGTTGGGGCAAGCGCTGGCAGACCAAGCGACGTTGTATTTTTTGGAGGAACAATTAAGCCAAAGCCCCATCAGCTTGCATGACCTTGCGGAAAAATACCGTACCCGATACCGCCCCACAACCCTGTTGCCCGATGTGCTGCGGGAGGTGACGGCGGCGTTGCTGGTCGGCACGGTAGCGGAAGTGGAAGATACCGATGGCGCAACCATCCCGCGCATTGTCCCCCGCTTGCACGCATTTTTCTCGCAGGGGCGGATGATTGTCAGTTGCCTCACGCCGGAAGGTCCGCATTTGAATGACCGCGGCGACCTGACGTGCATCACCTGCGCCAATGATTTTCGCCACGAGCGTATTACCTTCCCCCTCAATTTTTGCCGGGCGTGTGGGCAGGAATATTACAGCATCGCCGTGCAGGAAGACGGATTGGTTATGCCACACGAAATTGAATCGCCGGAATATAGTGGTAAAGCGGCGTACATCTATCCGGCAGAGATTGATTTTGAGAGAACGCCTCTACCGGATAACTGGCTGACCCCAAAAGGCAACGTGCGCTCAAAATATAAAGACAACGTGCCGGTACCGGTCAAATACTGTCCGGTCTGCAATCGGATTGAGGCGGATTGTTCACACGCGGAGAAGATGGCTGTCACTGTTATTTTCGAGCCGTTTTTGCTGTGCCCCAATTGCGGTATTGTATATGACCGCCGTCCACGTGAGTTCAATAAACTATTTACCTTTGGCAGCGTGGGACGCTCTACCGCCACCGATGTGCTGATTGCCAATACTATGTCAGCATTGCCCAAAGCGGAACGAAAGGTTATTGCCTTCAGTGATAACCGGCAGGATACGGCATTGCAGGCGGCGCATTTGAACAGTTTGCAACGACGCATTCAATTTCGGCGGGCGCTATACAATGCGTTGCAGGCGTATGGTCGTCCGGCTCTCATTGATACAGAATTGGGATTAAAAATCTACCAAACATTGGAGAATGCCGGGGTCTTGCCACGTTTTCAAAGCGATGTCGGGGTATTTCGGCAACAAGTACACTTAGAAACAAAATATCAGCACTATTTAACTTTTGCCACATTGATGGAATTGGAAGCAACGCACCGGCGTCTGCATCAAAATCTGGAAGATGTGGGGTTGCTGGAAATTGTGTACGATGGGCTTGACCGGTTGAGCATGGCAGATGAGCGGTGGCAGTTAGTGCCGGTACTGGGTAGCTGCACGGTGGATGAACGCTATGATTATCTGTATGGATTACTATCCATTATGCGCGGGCGGTTAGCCATCACCGATGATACAATCATCAATTTTCGTAACTTTCGTACTACTACATTGGATAAATTGGAGAAAAACGCATTATTTGATGAGATAGAATTCCTGCGTCCGGTTGGTTTCAGTGATGAGGTAGATGTCACCACAAAAAAAGCCAAAGTATACCGTATTTCATCCCCCACCGGTTCATTGACAATATGGACGCGCCGCGTACTGCAACTGGAAACACAAGAAGCGCGAGATGTTTTGCAAACTGTTATACAAATTTTGGCAGCCGATGATGTGCGCTTTTTGAGCCGGGTACACATTAAATGGGTGGGTGAATTATATATGATTCCATCCGATTTGATTTTATTGAAAACAGCCACTCGGACAACTTACCGTGTTTGCCCAAAATGCAACACCGTACACCACTTTCGGCAATTAAACATCTGTACCGGCACACGTTGTAATACGCTGAAAACTGTTGATTTGAGTCAAAATTATTTCCGCCGGCAATATTCCATGTCGCTAACCGAGACCGTCCCCATTCGTGCTGCCGAGCATAGCGGGCAGGTCGATGGGCAGAAACGCCGGGAAATTGAAGAACAATTCCGAGAGGGGCGCGACGGGTTGAATGTGTTGGTCTGCACGCCAACCATGGAGTTGGGCATTGATATTGGCGATTTGTCAGCGGTGTATATGCGGAATGTCCCCCCCAGCCCCAGCAATTATGCACAACGTGCCGGGCGCGCCGGTCGAAAGGGACAGCCTGCACTGGTCACTGTTTTTTGTGGGGTGGGAAATTTCCGCGGTCCACACGACCAGTATTTTTACCATTCACCGGAGAAAATCATTGCCGGAGCAATCAGTGCCCCCCGCTTCTTGTTAAACAATCAACAACTTATCCGCACCCATATCCACGCCCTTGTGCTGGAAATGCTCGCCTATGGCAATGTATCTGCGGTAAAATTGAACACACAACCGGAATACATTCTTGATATTGATGGGACAGGGTATCCAATACAGAAAGATGTGTGGGATAGGCTGGAACATGCCATCACTCAAAATAAGCACACCATTGTTTCGGCGGTGCAGCAAGCATTTGACGCTGAAATGCGAAGATTCGACTGGTTCACGCCGGAATATATCCAAGAGGTTGTCAACCGGTTTTTAGATGACTTTGACCGCACATTTGATTATTGGAGAAATGAATATGCTCATTTATTTGCCGAATTGGAGAAATTGAATCGGGAATTGGCACGAGACGATGTGGATTATTCAAAGCAACGTCGGCGCAAGACAATTGAAGATAAATTACAAGCAATGCGCCAGGGCAAAAAAAGTTATTACCTGTATCGCTATCTCGGTTCGCAAGGCTTCTTGCCCAATTATGCCTTTCCGCGTCAGTCGGTAACGCTATCGTTTTATGACAGCGATGATGAACTGAGCCGCGACCCGGTCATTGCGTTGACGGAATATGCTCCCGGCAACTTTGTGTATTACCGCGGCAATCGGTATATCATTGCCGAAGCTCGTCCACGGACTCAGGACAACAAACCTGACTTTCAACCGCTACTCATTTGCCCGGAATGCAATGCGGCTTACATTGGCACTGCCTCCAACCGCACGGTTTGTGGAATGTGCGGAACGGATTTGACCAACGTGTTTCCGAATCCTACAGCTCTGTCTATGCCGGATATGGTTGCTTACCGGCGACAATCAATCACGGCGGATGAAGAGGAACGAATGCGGCGGGGATATGTATTGGAACAACACTACCAGCCTCGACATACCCAGAGCTTTACCGTGCAATCTGAGAGCAGTGAGCGAAATTTTTCCATCAACTATGAACATAATGGTAATGTAGTCATCGTGAATCGCGGTTTGCGACAAAAAGACGACACAATACAAGGCTTTATGTTGTGCCAAAAGTGCCAGAACTGGTTAACGGATGATAAAGCACTGGATGAACATCCATATTCAGCCGGCAAAACCGGAAAATGTGTTCGGAATGGTACTGTAGACGATTTGATTGATGGAATAGAGTTATTCAACGATTCACAGCACGACGTGGTAACGTTTGAAATCGCCTTGCCGAGTGACGTACAATCTGACCAAGACGAACAGTTTTTCACGACGCTATTGCATACACTGCTGCAATCTGTCGCCGTAACGATGGAACTAGACGCCAATGAACTCCGTGGATTTTTGGCGGAACCACTGCCCGGCAATGATAAGCGGACACTCGTTTTGTACGAAACGGAAGAAGG
>JAJRSQ010000151.1 GCA_024278725.1 Chloroflexota bacterium | reverse complement strand
AGTGTTGCGCTATGGCGCATACAGCGAAGAAGTGCTGGAACGCCTGCGCTGGCTCGATAAAGTGATGGGTCCCGTGCTGGCGGATGCCGTGGAAGCCAGCGGCGGCATCGACATCCGCGCCCTCCTTTCGGAAGCGCTGCACATGGGCGACGAAGGGCACAACCGCAACAAAGCCGGTTCGATTCTGTTCCTGAAATCGCTCGCGCCCTACGTGGCGAAAGCCGCCCCCAACGCCGAAATCGCATCCGACATTTTAAAAGCGTTGGGCGACAACGCGCTGGCAGTCCTCAACCCGGTGATGGCGGCATGTAAAGCGATGGCAGATGCCGGGCACGGGGTGGAAGGAAGCACCGTCGTGACCACCATGGCGCGCAACGGCACCGATTTCGGCATCCGGGTGAGCGGCATCGGCGGGTTGCGCGGCGAAATGCAATGGTTCACCGCTCCCGTTGCCACCCCGCAAGGGTTGTACTTCCCCGGCTTCACCGCCGACGACGCCAGCGGCGACATCGGCGACAGCACCATCACCGAAACAGCGGGCATCGGCGGCTTTGCCATGGCAACCGCCCCCGCCATTGTAACCTTCGTCAGCGGCACGCCGAAAGACGCCATCAACGCCACCATGGAAATGTATGAAATCACCCACACCGAACACAAATTCTTCAACATGCCCGTCCTCGATTTCCGGGGCACACCCACCGGCATTGACATCCGCAAAGTGGTGGAAAAAGGCATCACCCCGCGCGTCAACACCGGCATCGCCCACAAAAACGCGGGCGTGGGGCAGGTCGGCGCGGGGTTGGTTCGCCCGCCGATGGCAATGTTCGAGCAGGCGCTCATCGCCTATGCTGAAAAGTACGGACTTTAACCAGTGATTAGTTGATTGGTTATTGGAGATTGGGGGCATCAACGTTGGTTTCTCTGGAGGACTTGAGAATACTGCAAACGGCAGAAATTCTTTCCGATGAAATTTGGAAACATGTGACGCAGTGGGAACCATTTGCCAAAAAAGTTGTCGGCGCACAATTGACCCGCGCAGTTGATTCCATCGGCGCAAACATCGCTGAAGCATTTGGGCGATTTCATTACGGCGAAAAACGTCAATTTCTATATTATGCACGTGGCAGTTTGTTTGAAACAAAATACTGGCTCAACCGTGCGGCAAAACGGCAATTGATGTCTGCTGTCACCGTGGAAAAATACACCGAACAATTAAACAGTTTGGCACGGCAACTCAATGCGTTCATCAATTCCATAAAATCACCGCAAAAAAACGGTCATTCAATCAACGAAGAAGCGGCGGAATATTTTACCAATCTCTAAGCTCCAATAACCAATTCTCCAAAGGAGAATTAATATGAACCGCGAAGAATTTATCAAAACTCTCTCATCTGCAAAAATGTTCGACCTGACGCAGGGCTTGAGCATCTTCACCCCGCCGGTGCCCGGCGAAAAATCGTTACAGGTTCACTTTTTCAAACGCCTCACCGGCGCATACGGCGGCGGTCAGGGCGCGAACGGGCAGCTCATCGAATGGAGCAACAACACCAGCACCCACCTCGTCGGCGAGCGAGCTTTCCACAGCGGCGCGCGCGCCATCGCTGATATTCCGCTGGAAGCATTGAGCGGTCCCGGCGTGATTGTGGACATCTCTGACGCCGTATCCGATTACAGCCTCTACACCCCCGAAATGATACTGGAACGCGCCGAGGTGAAAAAAGGCGACATCCTCATCATCAACACCGGCTATCACAAATATGGCTGGGACCAGCCCGATGTCCACAATCCCGATGCGCAAGGCGGCGTGGAAAACAAAGAATTCGGCTATTATGTGCGCCATCCCGGTCCGTCGCCGGAATTTTTCCAATGGGCAATGGACATGGAACTGAAAATCGTCGGCACCGATTGCGGCTCGGCGGAACACCCCATGAACACCCCGATTCGCTATATGCACGCCGGAGAATTCGCCAAAGCAGAAGCCAAATTGAAAGAAACGCACGGCAAAAGCTGGGATGAAATGTTCCCGCCGGAAGAATATCACAAATTGACCCACATTGACATGCCGAAAGCGCATCTGCTGCTGGCGGAGGCGCTGGGCGGACAAATTGACGAGTTGAGCAATCAACGGGCGTGGATTATGATTGAACCCATCCCGTATCTGGAAGTGGAATCGGCATGGTGTCGCGCCGTGGCGCTCCAAGCGCCGGACGGAATGAGCGATGAAGACTTCTTCGCGTTCATGGCATCCGCCGATATGCTCGACCTGACCGTGCCCTTCAGCGTGCAAACGCCGCAATGGGCAAACTACGAGCCGCTCACCGTCACCTACACCAAACGAGTCGGCGGACAATATTTCGGGATGGGGCGCAACAACGCGCACTGCCGCGCCAGCTTCCATTTGGGAACCCATATGGACGGCGAAAAACATTTCTGGGCAGCCGGACGCACCATCGGGCAAATGCCGCTGGAACACTGGTTCGGTCCGGGCGTGATTGCCGACATTTCCGACAAAGTCAGCAACTCCAGCGTCTACACCCCGCAAATGATTATGGACGCGGTGGACGTTCAAAAGGGCGATATTCTCATCATCAAAACCGGCTACTATCAATACGGCTGGACGAGTCCCGACTCCGACGAATTCCGGTATATGATTAAACATCCGGGACCCTCCCCCGACTTTGCGGACTGGTGTCTTGAAATGGAAATCAAATGGCTGGGCGTGGATTGCGTGGCGATGGAACATCCGATGAACACCATCCAACGCCTGTGGCATCCCAAAACATTTGAGGAAGCCAACCGCAAATTGGTGGAAACTTTCGGCAAAGATTGGGACGAAATGTACCCGCTCGACAAATATTATCAGGATATGCACTTGAACCTGTTCCCCAAAGGCATTGTTCACGCCGAAAACCTCGGCACGGACATCGCCCGCGCGGAAAGCGGACGCTACTACATCGCCGCCTTCATCCCCAAAGGCATGGAACTCGCTTCGCTGTGGGGACGGTTCATTGCATTTAAAGAAAGTGGTTTGTAAAACGTATTGCGTAAAACGTAATTACGCAATACGTTTTGCGCAATACGGCATTTCTCGGAGGCGTTTATATGAAACCAGCCCCATTTGAATATCACGCGCCTGCCACCGTTGAGCAAGCGCTGGAATTGCTGGCAACCCACGGTTACGATGCGAAAATTCTCGCCGGAGGACAAAGTTTGATTCCCACAATGAATTTTCGGCTGGCGCAACCGGCGATTTTAATCGACATGAATAACATCCCCGCCCTGCGCTACATCGAACCGACCCCCGCCGGTGGGGTGCGCATCGGCGCGATGACCCGCTACCAAACCGCCGAGCGCAGCCCGCTCATCGCCGAACGCGCGCCGTTGGTTGCCGAAGCCCTGCCCCACATCGCCCACCCGCAAATTCGTACCCGGGGCACAATGGGCGGTGCCATCGCCCATGCCGACCCCGCCGCCGAGCTTCCGGCGGTCTGCGTGGCGCTGGGAGCGCGCTTCAAATTGCGGCGCGGAACGCAGGAACGATGGATCGCCGCCGAAGATTTTTTCGTCGGGCTATTCACCACCCTGCTGGAACCGGATGAACTGCTGCTGGAAATCGAACTCCCCCCCCTGCCCGCGCGCAGTGCTTGGGCATTCACCGAAGTGGCGCGCCGGCACGGCGATTACGCGCTGGTGGGCGTCGCCGCCGGTATCACGCTGGATGATGCCGGAAACTGCGCCGATGTGCGACTCTCGTTTCTGAGCGTCGGCGACCGCGCCGTGCTGGCTCACAATGCCATCGCCGCGCTGAAAGGGCATCCCCCCACCGCAGAAACCATCGCCCATGCCGCCGCCATCGCCGCCGCAGACGACATCGCCCCCAATGCCGACATCCATGCATCCGTCGACTACCGTCGTCATCTGGCAAAAACGCTGGCGCAACGCGCGCTCACCCAAGCCGCAGAACGAGCATCCGCCGGTTAAAGGAGTTTTGAATGGAAAACCTGATTGAAATCACCGTCACGGTGAACGGAACCGAATATCATCGCACCGTGGAACCCCGCATGTTGTTGAGCGATTTTCTGCGGCACGAATTGAATCTCACCGGCACACACGTCGGTTGTGAACACGGCGTGTGCGGCTCATGCACCATTTTATTCGATGGTGACCCCGTGCGCTCGTGTCTGATGTTCGCGGTGCAGGCAAACGGGCATACCCTCGAAACCGTCGAGGGGTTGGGAACGCCCGACGCCATGCATCCGCTGCAAAATGCGTTCCGGGAAAAACACGCTTTGCAGTGCGGCTTTTGCACTCCCGGCTTTTTAATGTCGTTGAAACCGTTTTTGGAACAGAACCCCAACCCCAGCCGGGATGAAATCCGCGAAGCCCTTTCCGGCAATTTATGCCGCTGCACCGGCTATGAAAACATGGTCGATGCAGTTGCGCTTGCCGCCGAAGAAATGAGAAACGGGTAAAGGAGATTTTATGACAGCAAAATATGTTGGTCAACCCGTTAAACGGAATGAAGACCCCCGTCTGCTCACCGGGCAAGCCTTGTTTGTGGATGATGTCCATCTGCCCGACATGTTGCATGCCGCATTTTTGCGCAGCGATTACGCCCATGCCCGCATCTTGAGCATCGACACCACCGCTGCGAAAGAAATGCCGGGGGTGGTTGCGGTTTACACCGCCGAAGATTTGGGCGATTTCTGGCAACCCAGCCCGATGATTGTCCAGCCGCCGCCAACGCTGGAAGACATTGTTTTCAACCCGCGCCCGCAAATCCCCCTGGCGAAGGACATGGTGCGCCACATCGGCGACCCGGTGGCAGTGGTCATTGCGGAAAGCCGCTACATCGCCGAAGATGCCGCCGAGCAAATTTGGGTGGATTACGAGCCGCTCGAAGTGGTGACCGATATTGAAAAAGCGCTGGAGCCGGACTCGCCGCTGGTGTATGAAGATTTGGGCACAAATCTGGCGTCGCACGTCCGGCAGGAAAAGGGCAATTATGCCGCCGCCGCAAAAAAAGCCGACCTCATCATCAAACGGCGCATGGTCATCGACCGGGGCGCCGCCGCCGCGATGGAGAATCGGGGGATTGTGGTCGATTGGGACGCCAAAACCCAACATATGACCATGTGGAACACCACCCAAGCGCCCATCCCCATCCGCAACGGACTTGCCGCCACGCTGGGGCTGTCCGAACATCAGGTGCGGGTCATCGCGCCCTTCGTCGGTGGGGGGTTTGGTCCGAAAATCATGCTGTTGCAACCGGAAGAAGTGCTGCTCCCCTGGGCGGCAATGCGTCTGTGTCGCCCCATCAAATGGATTGAAGACCGCCGCGAAAACTTTCTGGGAACCACGCAGGAGCGCGGACAAATTCATGCGGTGGAAGCTGCCTTCAGCAAAGACGGCAAAATTCTGGGGCTGAAAGACATCTTCCTGCATGACACCGGCGCATACAACCCCTACGGGCTCACCATCCCCCTCAACACCCAAACCCACTCAATGGGGGTGTATGATGTGCCCAATTTTTACACCGAATTCAAGGTTGTCTTCACCAATAAAATGATTGTCACCCCTGTGCGCGGCGCAGGTAGACCGCAGGGTATCTTTTTGGTGGAACGGATGATGGATTTGGCGGCAAAAGAACTGGGCATCGACCCGGTGGAAATTCGCCGCCGGAATCTCATCCCCGCCGATGCCTTCCCGGTGCATCACAGCATCATCGGGCAGGATTTCATCGAAGCGATTTACGACAGCGGCAACTTCCAGCCGCTGGTTGAAAAAGCCCGCCTGCTCATCGGGTACGATAAATTTGTGACGGAAGAACAGCCGAAACTGCGCGCCGCCGGGAAGCACATCGGCATCGGGCTGGCGCCCTTTGTGGAAAGTACCGGCGTGGGACCGTATGAAGGCGCGCGCATCACCGTGGAATCCAGCGGAAAGGTCAATCTGGTGACGGGCGTCGGCACGCAGGGGCAGAGTCATTTCACCTCTTTCGCCCAAATCGCCGCCGAGCAACTCGGCGTTGCCGTGCAGGACGTGGAAGTCACCACCGGCGACACCGACCAATTCCACTGGGGAACGGGCACATTCGCCAGCCGGGGCGCGGTGGTGGCGGGCAACGCCATCTTCGCCGCCGCCAAACGGGTGCGAGCGAAAATTCTGGCAAAAGCCAGCGAGGTGCTGGACGCGCCCGAAGAAGAACTCGAACTGAAAGACGGTGCCATCCGCATCGCCGACATTCCCGAAAAATCCATCTCGCTCGGTGAACTGGCGATGCTCGCCAACCCGTTGCGCGGCGCAGTTGAACCGGGGACAGAACCGGGGTTGGAAGCCACCGAATATTTCGGTCCCAAATACGGCACCACCGCCAGCGGCGTCGCGGCAATGATTGTGGAAGTAGACCCGGACACCATGCTGATTGACATCAAGAAATTTGTCATCGCCCATGATTGCGGCACAGTCATCAACCCGATGGTGGTGGACGGGCAAATTCACGGCGGCGTATCCATGGGCATCGGGCATTCATTTTACGAACAACTCATTTACGATGAGAACGGGCAACTGCTCAACGCATCCTTCATGGATTACCTGGTTCCCCGTTCCACCGACATGCCGCCGAGCATTGAAATTGCACATCAGGAAACGAAATCGCCGTTGAACCCGATGGGGAGCAAAGGTGTGGGTGAAGCGGGCGCAATTCCCATTCCGGCGGTGCTGGCGCAGGCATTGGAAAATGCGCTCAACATCGACGGGCTGGAACTGCTGGAAATGCCGCTCAGCCCCGGCAGACTCTTTGAATTGGCGCAGGCGGCGAAAAACAGAGATTAGCAATTGGAGATTATGTCATCGCAAGCCGAAGGCGAAGCCATCTTCGCATCACAACGGTGGCGATTGCTTTGGCACTGTATGCCTCGCAATGACATGAACAGCCCTCGCTCTGCAAAAAGGTGCGGGGGTACAAACGAAAGGAATGCTAATGAAACTATCCGGTGAATTTATATTCGATGGCAATCGGGACGAAGTTTGGGAACTCTTGCGTGACCCTGATGAGCTGGCAAAAGCGTTGCCGGGGACCCAAAGTCTCTCGAAAGTCAGTGACAATCAATATACCGGCAAAATGAACGTCCGGTTGGGTCCCGTCTCCGGGATGTTTTCCGGGAAAATCACCATTTCCGATGAAGTGCCGCCGGAAAGTTACACCATGCAGGTGGACGGACGCGGCGCACCCGGCTTTGTGAAAGGCACCGGCGCAATCCAACTGATGGAACAACCTGACAACAAAACGCTGATGAAATATTCCGGCGATGTTCAAATCGGCGGCAGATTAGCCGGCGTCGGGCAACGGTTGGTGGAATCGGTGAGTAAAAGTATGGTGAAACAGGGGCTGGAAACGTTGAATATGGCATTGCAAGCCAAACATGCACCGCCACCTTCAGCCACAGCACCGGAAGCCCGTTCCCCGGAACCGCCTCCGGCGTACACACCGCCTTCGGAGATGAAATTTGCAATGGGGGTGGCGAAAGACCTCACCACCGAGTTTTTCTCATCAACCGACCGGAATGTTTGGCTTACCGTAGGCGTTGTGCTGGTTTCTTTCGCTCTGGGATACTGTTTTGGTCAAAAAAGGAGGGGTGGATGATGGTTTGATAGCGTTCAAGGTTTGTATCCGATTGAAACAGGGGAAAATGTATACCGGGAGCAGCAAATTGGAGCGGTTCCCTTCAACAACCATTTTGAAAAGGAGAAAAAAATGAGTAAAAAACTTTTAGTTCTGTTGGCAGTATTTCTGATGAGTCTGGGGCTTCTGACAACCGCTTGCCAAAGCGCAACCCCCGAAGCCAAACCGACGGACAAACCCGCCGAGCAACCGGCGGACAAACCTGCAGAACCTGCAAAAGCCGACAAAGTAACTTTGGCAATCGAACACTTCAGCATCATCGAAGGTACAACCTGGTCCGGCGCTCATGACCGAGCCGGGAAACGCATCGCCGAAAAATACGACAATGTGGACTATATCTTCCGAGAAGAAGTCGGTCCGGATTTGGCAGTGCCCTACGCCGAAGAAATGATTTCCAACGGCGCCAACATCGTGGTGGGGAACGCCGAATTTATGGGGATGCCCCTGAAAGACATCGCCGACAAATACCCCGACACCTATTTCGTCTCCATCATCGCCAGTGATTTGACCACCAAACCCAACTTCATCCGCCTCTTCCCGCGACAATATCAAGCCTTGTACCTCGAAGGGCTGATTGCCGGCGCGCTGACCAAAACGGGCAACATCGGCGTTGTGTCAGCCTTCCCCTCCGTGCAGGTGATTCGCCGCCAAGCAGGTTTCTACCTGGGCGTGCAGGACGCGGCAAAACTGCTGAACAAAGAAGTCAACGTTTACGTCAAATACGCCGGCGACTGGTATCTGCCGCAAGAAGAACGCGACATCGCCTCGACGCTGGTAGACCAATACAACGTGGATATTCTGACCCAGCAAACCGACTCCGGCTCCCCGCTGGATGTGGCTCAGGAAAAAGGCATCTGGTTCATTGGTAAAGACATGGACATTGTTGGCGCGTACGGCTGGTCAAGCACCGATACCGTCGCCGTCTCCTTCGATACCCGCTGGGAAGTCCTCTATAACAAAATCGTCCAAGATTACATGGCCGGCAACAAAAACCCGGACACCATCCTCTATATGGGCATGGATTCCTCGATGACGCTGGCTGACGGCACCAAAGAAGCCACCATCGACATCATGAATGACGGCAAAGTGGGCGTTGATGCCATCAGCCCCAAAGCCCGCCCCGAAATTTCAGATGAAATCGTCAAGCTGGTTGAACAACGCCGCGACCAAATGATGAAGGGCGAATGGGACCCGTTCACCGAACACGCCTTTGTGAGCAACGGCACCGGGCTTGATTTGGACAGCCAGCCGGTTCCCGCAGCGGGCACAACCGTCAAACCGGCGGGCGAAGAACCCACCGCCGAATGGCTGCTCTCGAAATTCAACTTTGACCTGGAAGGGCTGAAAGTATTGGAGTAAATCAATCCGACACGCATCATCAGCCACATTGTAACGTAACCCTTTTCTAAGCTGGAAGGATGAGGCTCCCGCGCAGGGAAATACGCTCCAACAACAAGGGAGCCTCATTCTTACTTCCTTGCCACCTAAAAACTCATCCCCCTCCCAGCCGGAAAAGAAAAAGCCAGACATAACCAGAAATTTATCACGGAATTATATCTATGCAAACGAATTTATTTTCAAAACCCAGTCCCGGGGAAACCGTGTTGGAAGCCCGGGGAATCACCAAACGGTATCCGGGTGTTGTCGCCAATGACAGCATCGACTTTGAAATGAAAGCCGGGGAAATCCACGCTATTTTGGGCGAAAACGGCGCCGGAAAAACCACCCTGATGAGCATCCTGTTTGGTCTGGTTCAACCGGATGAAGGGGAAATTTACATCCGCGGGCAGCGAGTCAATTTCAAATCGCCCGTGGACGCCATCAACATGGGCATCGGCATGGTTCACCAGCACCGAAAATTGGTGCAAGCGCACACAGTGCTGGAAAATATCATCCTCGGACACCCGAATGCCGGAAAGTTGTTGAATTTTAAGCGTGCCACTCGGGAAATCGAAGAATTGTGCGAGCGATACAACTTTCATATTGACCCCGGCGCTAAAGTCTGGCAGTTGTCAGAAGGCGAAAAACAGGTGGTGGAAATCCTGAAATCCCTCTATCGTGGCGCAAAAATTCTCATTTTGGATGAACCGACGTCTGCCCTGGCGCCGCCGGAAACCAAAAACCTCCTCTCTTCCATTGAAGCGATGACCAAAAACGATATGGCAATTGTCCCCTTCATCACCCATAAACTGCCCATTGTGTTGGCAGTGAGCGACCGGGTCACGGTGCTGCGGCACGGCAAAGTGACCGCTCGGCTGGAAACGCGCCACGCAACCCAAACAATTCTGACCCGCGAAATGGTGGGCAGAGAAATCATCTTCCGCACCAAACAAGTGGAGGTAGAACGAGGAGACCCCATCCTGCAAGTGGAAAACCTTTCCACCTTAAACGACAAAGGGGCTTTGGCATTGCAAGGCGTCTCTTTTACCGTGCACGAAGGAGAAATCTTCGGCATTGCCGGTGTTTCCGGAAACGGGCAGCAAGAATTGGCGGAAGTGCTAGCCGGTTTGCGAAAACCCACCGGCGGGAAAATTACGTTTGCCGGGAAGGACATCACCACAGCATCCAGCCTCAACAGATGGCAGATGGGGATGGGCTACATCCCTTCCGAGCGCATCACCGTCGGTTCCATTGGTGATTATTCGCTGGTGGAAAATATGGCGATGAACTTTTATTTCGATGAAAAATTCACCCGTTACGGTATCATCAACTTCAAAAAAATACGCCAATTCACAGAAGACATCATCGAGGAATACAACGTGGCAACCCCCGGTCCCGATGTAAAAGCCAAATCATTGTCCGGTGGCAACCTGCAAAAAATCATTTTAGGGCGCGTATTGGCGCGCAACCCGCGCCTCATCATCGCTAACCTGCCCACACAAGGGCTTGATGTCGGCGCCATTGAATTTGTACGGAATAAATTGGTGGAAGCGAAGAAAGCCAAAGCCGGCATCCTCCTCATTTCAGAAGACCTTGACGAAGTTTTAGCGTTAAGCGACCGAGTCGCACCTATTTATGAAGGAGAATTCATGGACATTATTCCCGGCAAAAACGCCCAAAAAGAAACGGTGGGCGCAATGATGGCCGGTTTGCACACCAAAGGAGGGCAAGATGAGAGCCGGTAATTACAACCTTGCCATGCAAAAGCGTGTCACCTTAACTGTTTGGGATGCCACCATCATCTCTATTCTGGCGGTTCTTTTTGCGCTGGCGGTGTTTAGCCTCATATTCATTTTCGCCGATATTGACCCGCTGGTAGCCTACCGTGAAATTTTCTCATACGCCTTCTTCAACCCTTTTGGATTGCCGGCAACCATCAACCGCTTCATCTTTCTGGCGTTAAGCACCTTTGCATTCATCGTCCCGTTCCGAGCCGGATTGTGGAATATCGGCACGGCAGGGCAATTGTATGCCGGCGCGCTGGGCGCATTCACCGTTTTATACATCTTTGGGGCAAAATCTTCCCCCAATGCTGAATATTCCCCGCTCATTGTCATCCCGATTATGCTCGCCGTCGCCGCGCTATTCGGCGCGAGCGTGGGCGTTATAGCAGGCTTTTTCAAGGGGAAATACAATCTGAATGAAATTGTCGTCACTATGATGCTGAACTTCATTGTCTTTTGGGTTGTCTCTTTTCTGATAAAAGATGGCGGCATCTTCATGAATCAGGGCGGCAGGGGAGAAAGTTTTGAGTTGCCCCATTCCGTGCGCGCCCCGATTGTTGCCGGCATGCCCATCACCATTTTTCTGGTGGTAGGGTTAGCCATACTGCTGTATTTTATGTTTTCAAAATCCAAAATCGGGTACGAAATAAAAACTTATGGTCTCAGTCCGGCGGCGGCGAATTATGCTGGCATCAGTTCATTCAAAATACCTTCATTGGTATTTATGATTGGCGGGGCAATAGCCGGGCTGGCGGGGTATCATTATTTTGCCGCAGTGCCGGGCGTGTACAAAATTGCCAGAAACTATGGTTTTTTCGGAGACCTTTCT
>JAJRSQ010000001.1 GCA_024278725.1 Chloroflexota bacterium | reverse complement strand
GAAATTTTGCAGAGTTTGCAGCGCAAAGACGCGGAACACATCCTTTCATACGGATTGCTGAACACCAGCGGCTTGAATATTTCAGACACCGACAGCGCCTTGTTCGGGAAAGATGAATCGGAAGAAACGTATTTCAAAGTGCCGCTGGAGAGCGGATTTCCCTACATTTCCCCCGTGCTGTTTGAAGAAGACCGGAATATTTTTGTGTTGAGCACGCCCATCTACGGTGTGAATGACGATATTGTGGGCGTGTTGCGGGTACAATATGATGCCAAAATCCTGCAGGATTTGATTGTCGAAAGTGCGGGCAAAGCAGGTCCCGGCTCATTTGCGGTGCTATTCGATGAAAACCATCTGCATTTGGCGCACGGGGATGAAACCGTTGCCCCGCTGGTGAACTATAAATTGCTCGTGCCGCCCACCAATACCGAATGGCTGAAACAGATGCAGGACACCGAGCGCGTGCCACCGGGCACGGCAGAAGAGATTTCGGTGAATTTGCCGGAACTGGAAACGAACCTGCGCAACAGTCTGACGGAACCCTTTTTCACCGCGCAGGACATCGCCACCGGCAATAAAATCGACCAGGTGGCGGTGACGCGGCTGGAATCGCAACCGTGGCTGGTGGCGTTCTTCCAGCCCCGCGAAATCTTTCTCGCGCCCATCACCGCCCAGCGTCGCCGTTCTTTGATGCTGACCGTGCTGGTTGGGGTGGGGTCGCTGGTGGCGGCAGTGTGGCTGGGACGTATCCTCGCCGCGCCGATTGTGCGCCTCACCACCGTGGCGGAACAGGTTGCCGAAGGGCGGCTGGACGTACTCGCCCCGGTGGAAGGACGCGACGAAATTTCGCAGTTGGCGCGGGTGTTCAACAATATGACGGCGCAGTTGCGCCAGCTCATCGGCTCTTTGGAAGAGCAGGTGGAAGCCCGTACGGAAGAGTTGTCCCTCTCGATGTTGGTGGGGCAGCGTGCGGCAGCTATCCGCGAAGAGGAAAAACTACTGCCAATCATCACCCGGTTCATCCGAGACCAGTTCAACCTCTACTATGTGCAGGTGTATTATCTGGATGACATCGGGCAGAACCTGATTTTGCGGCAGGGGACGGGCGATGTGGGGCAGGCATTGCTGGAACAGCATCACCGTTTGCCGGTGGGTGAAGGCTCCATTGTGGGGCAGGTTGCCGCCACCGCTGAATCCATCGTCGTGCCGAACACCGAATTGAGCGACATCCACAAACCGAACCCGTTGCTCCCCGCCACCCGTTCAGAGTTGGCGGTGCCATTAATGGTGGAAGGGAAGGTCATCGGCGTGTTGGACATGCAGGACAGCGAGCCGCACACCTTCACCAGAAAGAACGTCACCGTGTTTGAGGCGATGGCAACCCAGCTCGCCGGGGCGATTGACAGTTCCCGCCAGTGGGAGGCGGCGCAAATTGCCCAGCAGCGTGCGGAACGGGCACTGCGACAGCTTACCCGCGAAACGTGGGAAGATGTTCTGCGCGAGCGAAACCAGCTTCAGCAGGGCGTGGGCTTCACGTACAACCTGTCGGGGGTCATCCCCGTGCGCGATGATGCCCCTGCGCCCGGCACGGATTCGATTGTCACCGTGCCGTTGCGGGTGCAGAACCAGCAAATCGGGCAGCTTTCGCTGGCGCTGGCAGAGGGTCAGCAGGCGGAGGATGCGCGCGTGATTTTGTCGGCGGTGGCGCAGCAACTGGCGCAAAAAGTGGAAAACCTGCGTCTTTTCCAAGATACCCAGCGCAACGCCTGGCGCGACCAGATTGTGAGCGAAGTGACCTCATCCATTTGGTCGTCATCGGAAGTTGAAGATGTGATGCGCGCGGCAGTTGCCGAATTGGGCGAAAAACTCAACGCCTCGGAGGTGGTCATTCGGCTGGGCGAAGATGTGGAATGGCTCAGCGCGATGGATAACCTCAATGTGTCATCCGACGCTGAAAATGGCGCATCCGAAAATGCGGGCAATACCCCCGCGAAACGGAGGTAGTATTCCGAGCAATGGGACAAGCTAAAAAATTTTGGGAACGTTTCAACTTCACACCGAACACCATTCGCAGCCAGCTGGTGGTGGGGAGTGTGATTATCATCGCCCTGCTGGCAGTCACGGCAATTGCCTTGCTGATGCAGCTCACCCGTATGCTGGATGCGGTGAACGCCCTGCAAGTGGTGCAGACACAAACATTGATTGCGCTGGAAGTCAGCGAAGACAGCACGCTGATTACCTCTGCCGTGAACCGGCTGGCGCCTTTGGAAGATAATGGTTTCCTGCAGCAGGAAGTGGGCGAATATTACAACGAATTGCGCGACAATTACAACGCGCTGGATGTGTTGTCGAAGAGTGTATCTTCGGATAACCGGCTGCACCCGTTCATCAACAGAATGCTCGTCCGCGCCGATAGAGTGATTGCCAGCACCGGAACGATACTCGAATATGGCGATGCCGGGAACTGGGCGGAGGTTCGCGCCGCCGGGGCGTTGCTGGTCAATGAGCAGGATGATTTGATTAAAGACACCGGCGCGATGATGTCCGTCGCCACCGACATCCAAAACGATACCATCCAACTGGCGCGGCAAACCCGCCGGCAGGTGGTCGCGTTCATTTCAATCGCATTGCTGCTGTCGGTCATCACCGCGGGGATTACCACCCAGCGTCTGCTGCGCTTGGTGGCGCATCCCATCAACGAATTGACCACCATCGCCGCCGAAGTTGCCGCCGGAAACCTGCAACAACGGGTGTCGGTGCGCGCATCCAACGAGGTGAGTCAACTCGCCCAAGCCTTCAACACCATGACCCACCGCCTGCGAGATTTAATCAACACGCTGGAATACCGCATTCAGGAGCGCACCCGCGCGCTGGAAGTGAGTATGGAAATCAGCAGCCAAATCACCCGGATGCAGGAACGGGATAACCTGATGAGATACGTGGTAGACCGCGTTCACCACGGCTACCAACTGTATCACACCCAGATTTTTCTGCTTGACCCCGAATCGGACGACCTGATTTTGGCAATGGGTTACGGTGATGTCGGGCGGCGTATGCAACGCGAAAATTACCGGCAGGCGTACGGCACCGGAATTGTCGGGACGGTTGCCAGCACCAACAAGCCCTTTCTCAGCAACAACGTTTCCGACCTGCTGAACTTTGTGCCGCACCCCCTTCTGCCGCACACCCGCGCCGAGTTGGCGGTTCCATTGCGGGTGGGGAATGAAGTGGTCGGCGTGCTGGACGTGCAGAGCGCGCGCGAAAATCGTTTTAAGCCGGAAGATATGACGCTGATGCAGTCGTTGGCTGACCAGACGGCGGTGGCGCTCCAAAATATCCGCCTGCTGGAAGAGATGAAAGAGACGCTGCAACAGGTTGAACGCCTCAATCGGCAGCTCACCCAGTCGGCATGGGTGGACTTCGGCAATGAAGTGACCACTTCCGGCTTTCGTTTCCACCGTGGGCGGCGAACCACCGTCGCTCCCGATTCGGATGCATGGTTGCCGCTGATGGCGCTCGCTGCCAACCGGAAGGCGCTGGTGAAACAGCGCACCGTCTCAAACGGCAAATATCAGCGCGATGAAATGGCGGTTCCCCTCAAATTGCGCGGCGAAATCATCGGCTATCTGGGCATCACCCGCGATAAATCAACCGGGTGGACGGACGAGGAAGCGGACGCCGTCGAGGCGGTCGCCAATCAGGTTTCTATGGCGCTGGAAAACGCTCGCCTTTCGCGGGAGCAGGCGAAGACGATTATCCGTTTGCGGGATGTTGACCGTCTGAAATCGAATTTCCTCGCCAGCATGAGCCACGAACTGCGCACCCCGCTCAACTCCATCATCGGTTTCGCCGATATTTTGTTGCAGGGAATTGACGGGGAACTCAGCGAAAATGCCATCACCGACATTACCGCCATCCACAACAGCGGGAAACATCTGCTCGCCCTCATCAACGACATCCTCGATATGTCGAAAATTGAAGCGGGGCGGATGGAGCTGGTGCAAAACGCCGTCAACATCCCCGAATTGTTCACCGAAGTCTCTGCGTCCGTGTCGTCCCTGCTCACCGACAAGCCGGTGGAATTGGTGCAAGCCGTCGCCCCCGACGTGCCGGACATCTGGGCTGACTCCCTGCGCATCAGTCAGGTGGTCATCAACTTGGTCAGCAACGCCATCAAATTCACGGAAGAGGGGCAGGTCACGTTGGGCGCGGAGCGATATGGTTCCAAATTGGTGCATCTGTATGTGCAGGATACCGGCATCGGGATTCCGGAGGATAAATTCGAGCTGGTGTTTGAGCATTTCCGGCAGGTGGACGCGCGGAATAATCGCAAATATCAGGGCACGGGGATGGGTTTGGCAATTGCCAAACAATTGGTAGAATTGCATGGGGGTGAAATGTGGCTGGAAAGTGAAGTGGGGCAGGGGTCTACCTTCCATTTCACCATTCCGATGGCAGTGGATGAAACACCCGAAACCCCCGCGCTCTCGGAACCGGAAACATCATCCACCGAACAAACATCATCATAGAGACGACCATTAATGAGCAAAAAACGCGTTCTTTACATTGAAGATAATTTTGAAAATCGCTTGTTTGTGCGTCGAGTGCTGGAAGCGATGGGCTATGAAATGATGGAAGCCGAGGACGGGTACACCGGTATTGATATGGCAAATGCCGAATTGCCCGACCTGATTTTGATGGACATCGGCTTGCCAGATATTGACGGGCTGGAGACGACCCGCCGCATCAAACAATCGTCTGCGCTGCAAGACACCCCGATTATTGCCCTGACCGCCAACGCCATGAAAGGCGACGCTGAAGAAGCCTACGCCGCCGGATGTGATGGTTATCTCACCAAGCCCATCGGCGTGGTGGCGTTGCGCAGTCAGATTGAAAAATTCCTGAAAACCGAATAATTTTACAACGATTGGAGATTCATTATGTCCCATCCTCTGGCGCGATTGACCCGCGCATTGGCGCATAGCCCACTCGATTTTGTAGCCGTCATCCCCGGTTCCACCCTCAAATATCTCACCGGATTGGATTTCCATCTGATGGAACGTCCCATTGTGGGATTTTTTTCTGCCGGTAAAAAACCCGCGCTGGTTGCGCCGGAATTTGAATGCACGCAGATAAAAAATCCCGATGAATGGCATCTTTTCCCGTGGACGGACGAAGCCGGCGTGGATGGCGCGTTTGCCGCCTGTTGCCGTGAATTGGGCGTGGACGGCGCGCGGGTGGGCGTGGAATCGCTCAGTATGCGGGTGCGGGAGTACCGGCTTTTGCGCCGTTTCGCGCCGCAATCCACACTCGATTCCGCCGACGCGCTCATCTCGGATTTGCGCATAACCAAATCGCCCGCGGAAATTGAAGCGATGCAGGCGGCGGTGGAGATGGCGGAACAGGTCTTGCGTGACACACTGCCGCTGATAACCGTGGGTATGACCGAGCGGGAACTGGCGGCGGAGCTGCAAATTCGGCTCTTCCGCGCGGGGAGCGAAACGCTCCCCTTCGAGCCGCTGGTGCAAACGGGCATCACCGGCGCCAGCCCGCACGCTGCCCCCGGCGAGCGGCGACTCGCCCCCGGCGATTTGCTCATCATTGATTTCGGCGCGCGGGTGCGCGGATACGTCTCCGACATCACTCGCACGTTCACCGTGGCGGACATCAACCCCGAGGCGGAAAAGATATACCGTGCCGTCCTCGCCGCCAACCGCGCGGGGAGGGACGCTGCCGCTCCCGGCATCCCCGCCGAAAGGGTAGACCGCGCCGCCCGCACCGCCATCGAGCAGGCGGGCTACGGCGCATACTTCACCCATCGCACCGGGCATGGCGTGGGGCTGGACGCGCACGAACCGCCGTTCATGGTGGCGGGTGACACCACTGTTTTGCGGGAAGGGATGGCGTTCACTGTGGAGCCGGGCATTTATTTGCCGGGACTCGGCGGGGTGCGCATTGAAGATGATGTGGTCATCACCGCCGAGGGCGCGCGCAGTTTGACGACCTTCAGCCGGGAATTGACGGTAGTGGGGGCGTAAATGGGCAAGAATATCGGCATTTTGCATTACCAGCTCGGCGGCACGGATGGTGTGTCGCTGGAGGTGGAGAAGTGGCAATCGGCGTTGGAAGAAATGGGGCACGCCGTGCATTTGTGCGCGGGCGATTTGGGGCACGCCGCCGGCACGCAATTTGATTCCCTCTATCACCACAGCCCGATAGCGGAGAAACTTTATCGCAACACCTTCGATGCGCTGGAAGATTATCCCACCCCCGCCGCGTATGAAGCTGCGCTGCTGGCAGCCGCCGACGCCGCCGAAACCGATTTGCGCCATTTCGTGGAAACGCATCGGATTGATGCGCTGCTACCGCAAAATGTGTGGTCGGTGGCGATGAACCCCGCCGTGGCGATTGCGCTGGCGCGGGTGGTGCGGGCGTATGATTTGCCCACCGTCGCCCACCATCACGATTTTTACTGGGAGCGGGGCAGGCAGGCGCGCGGCGTCTCGCTGACGTGCGCCCCCGCGCTCAATTTGGCAGACCGCTATCTCCCCCCGCGCGACCCCCGCATCCGCCATTTGGTCATCAACAGTTTGGCGCAGAGCGATTTGCGGGCGCGCAAAGGGATTGAGGCGACGGTTGTGCCCAATATTTTTGATTTTGATGCGCCGCCGTGGACGGTTGATGCCTTCAACCGCGATTTTCGGCAACAGTTGGGTTTGCGGGAAAATGATGTGCTGATTTTGCAGGCGACGCGGGTTGTGCCGCGCAAGGGGATTGAGCTGGCGGTGGATTTTGTCGCTGCGCTGAACCACCCCGACCGCCGGGCGCAGTTGATGGCGCGCGGGCTGTACGACGGGCGACCGTTCACGGCGGATAGCCGCATTGTGCTGGTGCTGGCGGGCTATCAGCGCGACGACCCGACGGGGGATTATGTGGCGCGCCTGCGGGCGAAGATTGCCGCTGCGCGGGTGGAGGCGCGCTTCATCGGCGATAGGGTGGCGGGCAAACGCGCTCGGCGTGACGGGGAGAAAATCTACTCGCTGTGGGATACGTATGTTTTCGCGGATTTTGTGACCTATCCCAGTTTGTGGGAAGGCTGGGGCAATCAACTTTTGGAAGCGTTGCGGGCAAGTGTGCCCATCGCCCTGTTTGAATACCCCGTCTTTGCGGCGGATATTGCCCCGCGCGGGTTTGAGGTGGTTTCGCTGGGCAAAAACATCATCGGGCGCGATGCGGCGGGGCTGGCACAGGTTGAACCGGCGGTGATGGCGCGTGCGGCGGATGAAGCGGTGGCATTGCTCACGGATGGGGCGTTGCGGCAGTCGGTGGTGATGCGGAATTTCCGGCTGGGGCGGCAGCATTATTCGATGGATACCTTGCGCCGGATTGTGGGCTCAATTTTTGGAGAGGAGTGAGTGGATGGTTTGCGCCAAATCGGTGGCGGTGAATGGCTTCGATAAAAATGCCGCGCCGTTGTCCAGCAGAAGTTTGTATTCCAACTCGGCTTCTTTATAGCCGGATATGAATAGAATTTTCACTTTCGGGAAAAGTTGGCGAGTGGTGATTGCCAACTTTTTCCCGTTCATGCCGGGGAGTACCACATCTGTGACGAGTAAATCGGGCGGGGTATCAAGGTTGCGGAACCGGTCTAGCGCTTCCTGCGCGCTCAATGCGCTCATCACGGTGTACCCCAACTCAGAAAGTACCGTCTGCGTGAAGTCAAGCACGAATTCGCTGTCTTCCACCACCATAATTGTTGCGGCGCCCACAGGTAATTTTTGGGTGTCTTTCATGGGGGGCGCGTGCGCAACTTCATGCGTGCGCGGCAGATAGACGAAGAAGGTTGTCCCTACCCCATGCTCGCTGTGTACCTCAATGTGCCCCTGATTCTGTTTTACGATGCCGTAAATGGTTGCCAAGCCCAAGCCGGTTCCTTTGCCCACATCTTTGGTGGTGAAGAACGGCTCGAAGATGTGTTCCACAACGTCGTCGGGAATGCCCATGCCCGTGTCGGAGACGGTGAGCATCACATATTCGCCCGGCGGCACATCCGGCAGGCGGTCGGTGAAGGATGAGGAGAGGAGGACGTTGGCGGTTTCAAGGCATAGGGTGCCGCCGTCCGCCATTGCGTCCTGGGCGTTCACCGCCAGATTGACGAGAATCTGTTCCACTTGTGCCGGGTCCATTTTGATGGGGTAAACGTCGGGCGACAACTTGGTTTGAATGGTGATATGCTCGCCGATGACCCGGCGCAGCATTTGCTGCATATCGAGGATTTTTTGGTTGATGTTGAGGATTTTGGGCGCGATGAGCTGTTTTCGGCTGAAGGCGAGCAACTGGCGCACCAAATCGGCGGCGCGGTTGCCCGATTCCAGAATCTGCAAAACGTATTCGTGCTGGGGCGTTCCAAAGGGGATTTTTTCCAGCAACAATTCCGAAAACCCGTTGATGGCGGTGAGCATATTGTTGAAATCATGGGCGATACCCGCCGCCAGTTGCCCCACCGCTTCCATTTTTTGCGATTGCCGCAGCCGCTCTTCCAATTCCACCTGCTGAGTGACATCCTGCACCGTCATCACAAAATTGACCGCCTGCTGTTGCTCGTCCTGAATGGGCATGATGGAAACATCCGCGACGAAGGTTGACCCGTCTTTGCGGAAGAAGTCCATCTGCCCCTGCCAGTAGGTTCCGTTGCGCAGCGCCTCGTCGATGTGTTCAAGTGCGTTTTCCGGCGCGAGGGAGGTTGGGATGGTGTTCAGCACTTCCGTTTGGCTGTAGCCGAATAGCCGTTCAAAGGCGGCGTTGAGGTAAATAATTCGCCCCTCCGGGGTGGTGATGGCGACGGCTTCGCTCGCTTGTTCCATCGCCATGCTCAATTGCTGGCGGGTGCGCTCCAACTCCATGCGGGCAATCACCCCCGCCAACTGGTCGGCAACGCGATGCGCCAGCGTGGCGTCGCTGTCGGAGTATTCGCGCGGCTGGCGGGTTCCAATGCCGAGGACGCCCAACAGGTGTGTGCCATCGGTGATGGGGATTAATAGCGCGCTGACATGCAATTCGGAGGTGTCAATGTCGGGCAAAATATCGGAAAAGATATCACTTTTTGAAATATCGGTGATGGGGATGGCGGATGTTTGTTTCAGGAAATCGACAAATGTTTGGGGCAGGGGGAGAGTCGTTCCCATTGGTATTGCGGTTGGAACCGCATCGGTGCGCTGCGACGCAACCAGCACCCCGGACGTTTCGGCGCGGTCAACGGTGACAACACCGCACCAATCCGCGTGGATGGTGGTCGCCAGTTCGTAGCTGATGGTTTTCAGCGCTTGCAGCAGGTTGGATGAAGACGCGGAAACGGCAATCACTTGATTCAGCAGGGAAAGTTCCTGGTTGCGGCGGCGCAGGGTTATTTCCGTGCGGCGGCGTTCCGCCAAATCCTGTTCAATGGTCTCCAGATGCCGCGCATTTTCAATGGCGACGGCAATTTGCTGGGTCAGCGTTTCCATCACCATCACCTGATGTTTGCCAAAGGCATTGATGTTCGGACTTTGAATATCCAGCACGGCTTCCACTATCCCCCCCACAATAATGGGGATGGTCAATTCGGCGCGAGTGACCATCTGCGGGTGTTCCGGCAATGGATTGTGGTGTACCGGTTCTTTGGAGATGTCATTTGCCACCAATGTTTTTTTATGGCGAGTTGCCCAGCCGACCATGCCCTCGGAGAATTTCAGGTGGTGATTTTTGGGGAAGAGCGCCGCCAGAGCGCCCGCACCGGCGACCATCATCATCGATTGTTCCGCCTCGTTGCGGGTGAAAATTGCCACGTGATGGTAGCCGAACTTATCGTGAATCAGGGACACGGTGCGTTCAAATAAATCCGAGAGTTTGAGCGTGGCGGCAATCTCGCGGCTCACGTCGTTCAACAGCGTCAACTGCGAGAGTCGTTCCTCCAATTTCGCGTCGGAGGCAATGCTGGCGGTGATGTCCTGTAAAATGACCAGCCCCGCCGGCTTCTGTTGGTGGATGATGGGGGAACTGACCAGCTCCACGGTGATGGGTGTGCCGTCAAGTCTGATTAATACGTTTCTGGCGTGCAGTACCGGCTCGCTGCGTTCATAAAGAATGACCATCCGCTTGCGGGTGGCTTCATGTTGTGTCGGGTCTATCACATCGTACAGCGATTTTCCCACAAAATCGGCTTCCGATTTCCCCCCGAGGATGCGGATTGCGGTGGGGTTCAGGTAGACAAATTTTTCATCGCAATGAATGATGATGGCAACCGGTGCGGATTCTATCAGCGTGCGATAACGTTGTTCGCTGGCGGCGAGTTGCTGTTCGGTGTTTTTGTGGCGGGCAATTTCGGCGTGCAGGGATTGGATGAGGTTGGTATTTTCCAACGCAATGCCGATGTGATGGGCGAAGGCTTCGATGGCGGGAATGTCGGTGGGGGTTAAGCCCGGGGTGGTGAACGCCAATATACCGATGATACGTTCTTTTTGATAGATGGGGGCGTCGATGCTGGGAATATTTTTGAACGGACGGGTAATCAGCTTCGCGTAGGGTTGGGCTTTGGGGGGTAAATATTGTGCCAGCAACGGTTGGCTGTCGGCGACGAATTGAGGCTCCCCGGTGCGAATGATCTTTTGCATCACTGTAGCTTGCGAGAGTTTGAACGTCAGGTTGCTGGCAGAAAGGTTTAATCGTTCCTCTAATTTTCGGATGGTAGCATTGGAGATGGTGTTGGCGAAAACGGTTGCCGTGGCATCCGGTTCGTCGGCGCGAGCAGGGTCATCCAGCAGAATAATCGCCCCCCCCATGTTGACGGCGGCTAACTGCTCTTTGAAAATATGGAAAATATCGTCAACCGTGCGCCCTGATGTCTGTAGCGCAATGGCGACGGTATTGAGCGTTTGTAGTAGTTTGATGCTCCATTGACTGTTTTCTTGGTGGCAGTCGGTCATTAGGCGCTTCCAATGAGGGTTTGTAGTTAGTGAACTACAGTACCATAATACACCATTTTCAGCGTGCGGGCAATCATTTTTTTTCAAATGGCACGGCTGTTGCAAAGTAAATTTTAAGGTTGCCGGTTTTCATGATTTCACGCCGCAGGGGCGATTTGCGAGCCGCTCTTACGCATTTTCTTCCGGTTTTAACGAAAATCGGTGGCGTTGTAGGGGCACGCTGCAGCGT
>JAJRSQ010000150.1 GCA_024278725.1 Chloroflexota bacterium | reverse complement strand
GCCCGCGTTCCGAATCCCGTTCCCGCTGTTGGCGAACATCACGCTGTTTTGCACCCGTGGCGCCGCGCTCCCGCCGATTGCCAGCCCGTCGCCGGTGGCATTCGTCAGATGCAGCCCGTCAATGGTGGGGGTGATGGCGCCGGCGGCGGTGATGGACAATGCCTGCGTCGCGCCTGTGCCGTCCAGCACCGTGGGTCCGAAGGTGCGCGCCGCCCAATTGGTGAGGGTGTATCCCCCCTGCACGGTGATGGTTTTGCTCACCACCAGCACCGCCGTGCCGCCGCCGGTATCGGCGTTGGTGCATGTACCCGCCAGTTTGACCGTATCGCCCGCCAGTGCGTCGTTCACCGCCGCTTGCGGGTTGATATACACCTGTCCGTCGTTGAGGCGAGCATAGCACGTGCCGCTACCGTACACCTCATCCGCGCCGACATCGAAGCCGGTTGCCGCCCCGTAGGGCGACGGACGCGGTTCTTCGTCCACATCAATGCCGATGCCGGTGTTCGGGTCGCCGGCGTCAATCATCGCCGAGCCGGGCAGCAGGTGGAAATCGCCTCCGGCGGGGTCAACAAACATCGCCGCGCCGGAAACAGCGTTCGTCACCGTCACACTGATGGTATCGCCGCCGGTATTGCCCGCAATCGCGCTGAAGGTCGCGCTCGCCGTGCCGCCCGTCGTATTCACCACCCCGCCGCCGGTATTGCTCATCACAATGGTATTGCTGAGCGTGAGCGTGCCGGGCGATTCATTGTATGCGCCATCGCCGGTATTTTGCACGATGGTATTGTTGTGGATGGTCAAATTTCCCTGCGCGTTATACACCCCGCCGCCCAATGAGCCGCTATTGGCATATAAAATATTATTCACCAGCACAGCAGTTGCCGCTGCGTTGAAATTCACGAAACCTCCGCCCACGCCCCCAGAGTTTCCATGGATGATATTCCCTTCCACTTGCGCGTATCCGACGTTTAACATCCCCCCGCCGATACCGCCGGTGGCGGTGTTGCTGTAAATTTCGTTGAATTGCACGGTGGTCGTGGCTGCGGATGTGTTTGCAATCGCTGCCCCACCGGGAACTGCATTGGTACTGTTGCTGTAAATTTTATTGTGGGCGATGGTGGTTATGCCGCCCACATCATAAATTGCTCCCCCGTGAGAAATAGCAGTGTTGTAGCGTAGGGTATTATTTTGAATGGTCACATTTCCGCTATCCACATATATCCCCGCGCCATCCGCCGCCGAACCGTTTTGCAACACAAATCCTTCCACGACCGATGTGCCTGCCTGTGAAAAGTGGATGACCTGCCCTTGTCCCAATGCGTCAATCACTGTTACATTTGCGGTGCTGTCGAATGTACTCCAATTGGTGGTGGTGAATCCCCCCCGCAAGGTGATGATTTTGCTTTTTATCTGCACAACTTGCGAATATGCATCGCGGAATTGCACGCCGGAATACACGCCCGCCGCCACGCGGATTTCGTCGCCGGATGCGGCGGCATCCACCGCATATTGGATGGTGGCACACGGGGTGGCGCTGGAATCACAGACGCCGCTATCCGCGCCGCCCGGCGCAACGTATCGAATCGCGCCGGCAGCGCTCGCGCCGGTAGCGGTGTGTCCAAATAGCAGCAGGATAGCCAGCAGGCTCATCGTTGCCAGCGTAAATGCAGCCATCAGTTTGGTAACTGATGATTTTACGTTCAGGGAGGAAAGTATAATCGTGTTCATAACAGCATCCTTCTGTTGACGAATAGGGGGTGTGTAAAATTAGGTGGATAAATTCAGTTCAGGTTGACACAACAACCCTGCCAGACATAAGTGTTGACAGGGTTGCGTGTTGTTGAAGAGTTTTGAAGAACAAACCTCAATAGCTGGCAGAGCCGGAGGCTGCACCACCGGCGACACTGATGGTTGATGAACCGCTTTGGCATACGCCACCAACCGATTTAATGGCTGTGTTTGTCCATTCTGCAATACCGCTACTGTTGGTGGTCTTTGTTGGAGCAGACCCCGCTGCCGCACCGCCGGACACGGACACGCTGACAGCTTCGCCGCTCACAGGACTGCCGCCATCGGTGATTTTTACACTCATTGAGAGACTATAGGTACAAATACCGGCGCTGTATGATGTGGAAATCGTCGGTCCGCTGGTGATGGTGTAAGTGTATGGCACGGTTCCGCCCAGTGCCGTGATGACCCGGTTGTAGGCGTTGCTGATTTGCGGTCCAAGTAATACCAACGCGGCGATAACCACCACCGCAACCAACACCAAAATTAGGGCATACTCTACCAACCCTTGCCCGCGCTCTCGCTTAAGCCTCATACATCCTCCCTCCGGAAAAAATCCAAAAGTGCGCAATAATACCATTATAACCGAAATTAATTACTTCAATTATAACATATTGACATAGCGATGTAAATGTAATGCATGGAAATCTTTAGGGTATTTTTATGAGAAAGGGGAATGGCGGCTCAATAACCGAGGGTTGTTATCAATTCGCCGTTGCCCACGTCAATGGTTGCCGTGCCGTGCTGGCATGCCCCAACGTGGGAATAGATGATTTCATCTTGCACTTTGGCGACACCTGAGGCATCAGTTTTGGGGGTGAACGTTTTGCTCGCGCTGGGGGAAGAGAGCGACACCATGATGGGGACATCAGTGTTGGGGGCGATATTGTTGTTGCTGTCGGTGGTAGTCACGCGAATCATCAACTTATAATCGCAGGCATTATCGCGGATGACGTTCAAATTGGTGATTTGATATTGATAGGTGGTGGGGGAAACGCCGGTGAGGGCGTTGATGACTTTCTGAAACGAGAGGTTCAATTTGGGCGCAATGAGTTGTAATGCGGCAATGACCACCACCGCTATCAGCACCAGCAACAGTGCGTATTCCACCATCCCTTGCCCGGATTCTTTGTTGACCAACGTCATAACGCCTCAAAAAGTTTGATAGATACTATAATTATAGCACAATCAGAATGAATTAAAACATGAAAAAAGTTAGGAATTTGGACACACTGCGTTTTTATTCACGGGGTGTTATTTTTCCAAGCGTCGGCATCTGAAACATCCATCGCTGTTGGTTTGCAATTGCTTCTTTCCCATTATAACACAATTGCGCCGGATTAAAATGTGAAAAAAGTCAGGACTCATCCCAACAGCTTTTTCAACCACCGACCGGTGTGGCTCGCCGGGGTGTTCGCCACCGTTTCCGGCGTCCCGGCGACCACAATCTCGCCGCCGCCGTCGCCCCCTTCGGGTCCCAAATCAATCACCCAGTCGGCGGATTTTATCACATCCAGATTGTGCTCAATCACAATCACCGAGTTTCCCCGGTCAACCAGCCGGTGCAGCACCCCCAGCAATTGCGCCACATCGGCGAAATGCAGTCCGGTGGTCGGTTCATCCAGAATATACAGCGTCTTCCCCGTCGAGCGGCGCGCCAACTCCTTGCTCAATTTTATGCGCTGCGCCTCGCCGCCGGAAAGGGTGGTTGCCGGTTGTCCGAGCTTCACATACCCCAGCCCGACCTTTTGCAGCGTCTCCAGCTTGCGCCGGATGGCGGGAATATTGCTGAAAAAATCGAGCGCCTGTTCCACCGTCAAATCCAGCACATCCGCCACCGATTTTCCCTTGTATTTAATTTGCAGCGTTTCATGGTTGTAGCGCAACCCGTGGCACACTTCGCACGGCACATACACATCGGGCAGAAACTGCATCTCAATTTGGATGATCCCCGCCCCCTGACACGCCTCGCATCGCCCTCCCTTCACGTTGAAACTGAAACGTCCCGGGCTGTACCCGCGCAATTTGCTGTCGGGCAGGCTGGCGTACAAATTGCGCAACGGATTGAAAATATCGACATACGTGGCGGGGTTGCTGCGCGGCGTGCGCCCGATGGGGCTTTGGTCAATGTTGATGACCTTGTCCAGATATTCCATCCCGTCCAGCGATCTGAATTTGCCCGGTTTCGCTTTGGCGCGATACATATATTGCGCCAGTTTCCGCTGTAAAATGTCGATGACCAAACTGCTTTTGCCGCTCCCGCTGACCCCCGTGACACAGGTGAAAGTTCCCAGCGGGAAGTTGACAGTGATATTTTTGAGATTGTTTTCGCGCGCCCCGCGCAGCGTCAAAAATCGGCTGTTCCCCGGACGGCGGACGGCGGGCACGGGGATACGTTTCTCCTTGCGCAAATATTGCGCCGTCTCACTGGGCGATTCGCGCAGAAAGGTGGCGGCGTCCGCGCTGAACACCACTTCGCCGCCGTGTTCCCCCGCGCCGGGACCCATATCCACCAGCCAATCGGCGGCGCGCATGGTGTCTTCATCGTGCTCCACCACCAGCACCGTATTCCCCAAATCCCGCAAATGGCGCAGGGTTTTGATGAGCCGCTCATTGTCGCGCTGGTGCAACCCGATGGACGGTTCATCCAAAATATACAGACACCCCATCAACTGCGAGCCGATTTGCGTCGCCAGCCGGATGCGCTGCGCCTCCCCGCCGGAAAGGGTATTGGTGGTGCGGTTCAGCGACAGATAATCAAGCCCCACATCTATCAAAAAGCGCAGCCGTTTTTCAATTTCTTTGATGATGGGGCTGGCGACAGCAGTTTGTCGGCGGGTGAAATCGACGTTGTCCGCCAGCGCGGCAATCCAGGTGGATAATTGGGTGATGGACAGCGTGGTCACATCGCTGATGGATTGCCCGGCGATGGTGACCGCCAGCGCTTCCGCCCGCAGACGTTTGCCCTCGCACACGCGACACCGGCGCGGCGACATATATTGCTCGATGCTGCTTTTCACCGCGTCGCTGTGGGTGGTTTGGTATTGGCGTTTCAGAATGGGAATGACCCCTTCAAACGGCGTTTCGTAAGTGGTGCGCGTGCCGTCGGCGTGAAGTTGGGTCAGGGTTAATTTCTCCGACGGTTTGCCGCCGTACAAAATAATATCTTTGTGGCGATGCGATAAATTGCGCACCGGAATATTCATCGGGATATTGTAAAATTTTGCCGCCGCGCGGAGCAATTGCTGATAGTAGCTGTTTTTGTTGTTTTTGGTCTCTTTCGCCCACGGACGCACCGCGCCATTCGACAGCGCCAACTCCGGGCGGTTGAAAATCAAATCGGGGTCGAGTTCCGGCTTTTCGCCCAGTCCGCCACAGGCGGGACACGCGCCGTGCGGACTGTTGAAACTGAACGTGCGCGGTTCGATTTCCGGCAAATTGGTGCCGCAATGCACACAGTTGAAATGCTCGCTGAAAAGGGTGTCGAAGGGGCGGTTGCGGTCGGTCACATCGGTGATGATGAGCACGCCGTTACCCAGTTTCAGCGCGATTTCCACCGAATCGGCGAGACGGGTGGCGAGCGTCTCATCGCCGTCGGACGCATTGCGAATCACCAGCCGGTCTACCACCACCTCAATGGTGTGCAGCGCGTTGCGGTCCAGCTCGAAAATCTCGTCAATCTCGCGGATAGTGCCATCCACCCGCACCCGCACAAACCCCGCCTTGCGAATATCATCAAACACCGCCTGATGCGTCCCTTTGCGGTCTTTCACCACCGGCGCGATAATCATCACCCGGCTGCCGTCCGGCTTTTCCAGCACCGCTTCCACAATCTGTTGCGCCGATTGCTGGTTCACTTCCCGCCCGCAGGTGGGGCAGTGGGGCGTGCCCACGCGGGCGAAGAGCAGGCGCAGGTAATCGTAAATTTCGGTGACCGTGCCGACCGTCGAGCGCGGGTTGTGGCTGCTGCTGCGCTGCTCGATGGCGATGGCGGGGCTGAGTCCGTCAATCCGGTCTACATCCGGTTTTTCCATCTGCCCCAAAAATTGGCGGGCATACGCCGACAGCGACTCCACATACCGCCGTTGCCCTTCGGCGTAAATGGTATCGAATGCCAAACTGCTTTTGCCGGAACCGGACAATCCGGTGATGACCACCAGCTTATCGCGGGGGATATCCACGTCAATATTCTTGAGATTATGTTCCCGCGCACCGCGTACCACAATCGCGTGCTGTGCCATCTCCACCTCCATGCCATCGAAAATAACAAACAGTAATTTTACCACTGCCGCCGAAAATTGTGTAATACCGGACGGATGGATTTACGTAGTGACATAATGTCATTTCGGATTGACAATTTCTGCAAATCAGGGCATAATAGGTGTATGAAAGTGGTTAAAAAGGTATATGAGCCGTTCAGTTTAAAAAAGTAGGTGAACCTATGTCGGTCGATCAAGAAAATCCCAATCCGCAACCATCGCCTGAAGATGAACTTCCCGATTGGCTGAAGGAAATACGCGGTGAAGCGCCGGCGGCGGCAAAACCGACCCTTCCGGCGGCGGAGTTACCTCAGGATACCGTGGAGGATATTGAGGAATTGCCCCCGTGGTTGCAGGATGTTCCGGAAGAAATTGACCTATCGGATGTGGACAGCGCCGAACCCGAACCTGAAGCGGCGGCTGAACCGGAAACAGAAGCCGCGAGCGAAGAGGCGGTTGGGACTGAAATGTGGCAGAAAATTCTGGCGGAAGAGGGGCTTTCGCTGGATGATGTGCCCGAAGAACGCCCTGAAGGCGCGGAAAATATGACGGTGGCGGATTATATGGAAGCCACGGCGGATGTTTCCGCGCAGCGGCTGGCGCAGGCTGACCGGCAACCCCCCGTTGAAACCACCCTCCCCGCCGATGAACCTGCCGCCGAGCCGGTGGCGGACGCGGCGGATGACGGGATGGTCATTGACGATGAACTCCCCGACTGGCTCAAAGATGAAACTGTGCCCGAAACGACAACAGAACCGGCGGCGTGGCTCGCCGATGAATCGGTTGCCGCTGAACCGGCGGCGGAAGAAACGGAACCCGACGCAATTGCGGACGAAGCCCCGTCTGAATCCATCCCCGACTGGCTGAAAGTGGAAACCGGCGCTGAACCGGCGGCGGAAGCCACGGATGATGGAATGGTCATCGATGATGAACTCCCCGACTGGCTCAAAGATGAAACCATCGCCGAAACGGACACCGAGCCGGAAACGCCCTCATGGTTGAGCGACGAAAGCATCATCACTTCTGCTGCGGAAGTGCGCGCCGCCGTCGAATCGGCTGCGGAACCCGTCACCGAACCGGAAGAGACGGTGGACGCGGATTTGCCCGACTGGTTGCAGGAAGACGCGGACATCGAGCCGGAACTGGAAGCGGAAACGCCCTCGTGGTTGACGGATGAAACTGTTGCCGAGGAACCGGTGGCAGAAGTGGACGCCATCACGGATGAGTTTGAGACATCGGAGGAGCCGGTGCCGGAAGTTGATGAACCATTTGTGGATGACTCGGCGGATTTGCCCGACTGGTTGCAGGAAGATGAGGACATCGAGCCGGAACTGGAAGCGGAAACGCCCTCGTGGTTGATGGATGAAGCGGATTCGGAAGTGGATGAAAGCCTGGAAGATACGGCGGATATCATCGCCGGGGATGAAGTGGTGGCAGAAGCATTGGTGGTGGATGATGAACTGCCCGACTGGCTGAAAGATGATGTGCCGGAAGCCGAAGCAGAGGCGGAAACGCCCTCGTGGTTGACGGATGAAACGGTGGCGGAAGAACCCGTTGCCGACGTTGCCGCCGAAGAAGAACTTTTCGACGACGAAGATTTGCCCGACTGGTTGCAGGAAGGCGAGGAAATGTGGGCGGAAAGCGCGGACGAAGAGACGGAAACCGTCACCGCGACCACCGCCGCCATCGATGCCGAAGCGCCCGAATGGTTGTCGGAGGCGGAAGAGGAAGCGGACACCGAACCGGAACCCGTCGAAGCTGAGCCTGTCGTCGCGCAAACGCTGGAAACAGCCGTGGCGGAAGTCGCCGCGCCGGAAGAGCCGGAACCGGCAGCCGTGGCGGAACCTGTGTCCGCAGACACGTCAGATGTGTTTGAAACGGCGCGAAAGGCGCTCGAAGTGGGGCAGTTGAATGATGCATTGCAGGGTTTCAACACCCTCATCGCGCAATCGGCGCAGTTGGAAGAGATTGCAAATGTTTTATCCGATTACCTGAGCGTCTTTGCCGACAACCCCGCGATTTACGAAACGCTGGGCGATGCTCAAAAGCGATTGGGGCAGCTCAACCGCGCATTTCAATCGTACAAAACAGCGTTGCAAAAGCTGTAGCCACAACTTTCCGAAAAAAGAACCCGCCATCCCGGCGGGTTTTTTCATGGGAATCACCTGAATTTGTCAACCGTCTCTCAATCTGTTATAAAACCCCGAATAAATTTTAGCAGCGTATGTGTGCGAGACGCAATTCCCGCCATTCAGCCAAATACTGAAAACCGATAACAATTTTTAAGGGAGAATAACTGTGGAAAAAACATTCATCATTCTGAAACCGGACGCCGTGCAACGGCAACTCGTCGGGCAAATCATCACCCGTTTTGAACAGCATGGGCTGAAAATTGTGGCGATGAAATTCCTGCAAGTGCCTTTGTCGCTGGCGGAAGAACATTACGCGGTACACAAAGAACGCCCATTTTTCAAATCGCTCATCGAATACATCACCGCCTCGCCCGTGGTGGCGCTGGTGCTGGAAGGTCCCAACGCCATCCAAATGGCGCGGAATATTGTGGGCGCAACCAACCCGCTCGATGCTGCACCGGGCACAATTCGCGGCGATTTCGGGATGGAAATCGGACGCAATCTCATTCATGCGTCGGATGGGGCGGACACCGCCAAAGCGGAAATTGCGCTTTGGTTTGGGGAAGAAAATCTGGTGACATATACCCGCGCGTTGAAACCCTGGATTTTGGAATAACACGGGGCAATAAAAAAACGGGGAGCGAGAACATCGCTCCCCGTTTTTGTTTGGGTTAGGCGACCACCGGGTCTAACAACCCGTAATTGTTGTCGGCGCGTTTGTACAAAACATTGATGCGTCCGCTGTTGGCGTTGTAAAATACGAAGAAATCGTGCGAGAGCAGTTGCATTTGCTCAAGGGCTTCTTCTTCGTCCATCGGAATGACGGAAAACTGTTTGATGCGGACAATCTCGCGCTGGGTTTCTTCTTCCAGTTGCTCCAACATTTCATCGGACAGCATAGGCAGTTCTTCGGTGCGGATGCTCTCTTTGGCGTGTCGGCGGTTTTTTCGTTTCCCTTTCAGGCGGGCAATCTGGCTGTTGAGTTTATTCACGGCGTTGTCAATAGCAATCCGCAGGTCGTGACTGCGTTCTTCTGCGCGTAAAATTTTATGTTTCGTTTGCACGGTTATTTCGGCAATAAATCGGTCTTGGCTGCTTTTTGTTTCCTCTTTGGAAAGCTCCACCTGAATGTCGATGATGTCAGGCAGAAAGCGTCCGAATTTAGCCACCTTCTTTTCGATATACGTTTTGGTGTCTTCAAAGAGGTTCAAATTTTTTCCGGTAAGAACCAGTGCCATAATACTACTCCTTTCTTAAGTAAGGATTTTATAAACCGGAGCGCCCATTAGGCGGCACGCCCCAGCGTTAAAGCCGATACAGACGCGACGCCCGATTTCTTTAACGCTGACGCGCACGCATCCAACGTGGCGCCGGTGGTGCAAACATCATCAATCAACAATACCGATTTTCCGGCAAGCGCATCGGAGGCGCACTTGAACGCGCCGGCGACATTTGCTTGGCGGTCGGTGGCATTCAATTCCATCTGGGTTTTAGTTTTGCGGTGTCTGAAAAGCGTGGTGGTATCAACGGGTACGCCGATGATGCCGGACAATGTTTTGGCAAGCACAGCCGATTGGTTGTACCCCCGGAATTTTTGACGTGATTTGTGCAGCGGAACCGGAACAATTATTTTTGCATTCATTTGATTGATAGTATAGCAAGCAGCAAGCAATGGGGCAAGGGATTTTCCTAAAATCCGCATATATTCGTATTTGAATTTGTGAATCAGTGTGCGCAATGCCCCCTCATCGAACATTGCTGCCGAACAGATGGCATCCAGCGAGGTCAGCGGGAAGCGCCGGCACTGTGAACATGCCGACGGATGCGCCGCGCCGGGGTAGCCGCAGGTGGGGCAGTAGGGCGGCTCAATCAGTGGGATTGCCGCCATGCAGGCGTCGCACACAAATTGCCCCGGTGTGCCGCATAACACACACGCCGGTGGATACAAAAAATCGGTGAACGCCTCAAGCGCGGCGGCAATTTCAGACACCCATGTCGTCATATCGCGGTTAAATAAAAGCTAAATGGTCATCAACGGTTGTGTGGCTGGTTTCAATTGTGCCGACGGGCAGTTCCAGAATATATGCCGATTGCGGCACAAAACGCCCCAAGCGGTTGGGGACGATGTTCGGCTCAATTTTTACGACGGTTTTTTCGGCATTGATGTAAATCACATCAATGGGGAAACCCATGAAAAAGGTGTGGATGCTTTTTTCGTTGACCAGAAGCAAGCCTTCTCCGGCGGCAAGGGGTGGCGAGCCGAGCAGCCCCTTGAGGCGGGTGAAGAAGGTATCGGCAACCCGGCAATGTGTGGCAAGGGTGGTTTGCTTCGATTGGTTTTCAATCCGCATTAAAAGCTACCGAAAACGTTGGAGTCTAAAATTTGCAGCACCGCCGGTCCCAAAAGCACAATGAACAGCGACGGGAAAATCAGAAAGACCATGGGGAAGAGCATTTTGATGGGCGCTTCCTGCGCTTGTTTCTCGGCGCGTTGGCGGCGCTGAATGCGCATTTGCTCCGCCTGGATGCGCAAAACTTTGGCGATGCTCACCCCGAATTGCGTGGCTTGAATGATTGCCGCCACAAAACTGGTGACTTCCGCCACCCCGAGGTTTTTGTCCATTTCACGCAACGCATCGGTGCGAAGTTTCCCCAGCCGAATTTCCTGCAAAACGCGCGCGAATGCCCGCGAAAGTTCGTTGTCCCATTTTTCAGCAACTTTTGCCATTGCGCCCTCAAAGCCCAGCCCCGCTTCGACGCAAATCACCAGCAGGTCGAGGGCGTCGGGCAGCGATTTGATGACTTCGTCTTGCCGTTGGCGTATTTTGCTGCCGAGCCATACCCCCGGCAAAATATATCCGATGACGCCGCCGATGGCGGAAAACAGGAAGCGATAGGTGACAGGTTGCCCGGCGACACTCAGCAGTAAAAATGCCAGCACCACAAAGGTTATTGCCACCCCGAATTTGATACCCATAAATGTTTCCGGGCTTTTGACGGGACGCCCCGCCAGTTCCAAATTGCGACGCGCTTTCTCCCGCGATTGCTGGGGCGTCATTTGTGCCAGTGAATTCGCCAGTCTTTGGAAGAAAGGGGTCAGCACCCGCTCCGAGAATGACAGGGATAATTCAAGCTCTTCCAGCGTGACCGGGGTGCTGCGGCTGGCATATTCTTCCAGGCGTGCCTGCACATCACCGGAATCGGTTTTGGGAACGAAGATGACGCCCAAAATCAGCAGCACAATCGCGCCGATAATAATTCCGCCAATGACTAAAATTGTTGGGGTTATAACCATAACAATCCCTCTT
>JAJRSQ010000149.1 GCA_024278725.1 Chloroflexota bacterium | reverse complement strand
TCGAAGGATTTTTTGAGGTGTGCGCCGCTCGCGGGCTGAACGGTTCGCACGGAGTGCTGATTCCCGCCTCGAATGTGGTGCATCTGATGTTGCGGCAGGATGTGATTGACGCGGTGGCGGCGGGGAAATTCCACATCTATCAGGTGAAAACCATTGATGAAGGCATTGAAATTCTGACGGGCATCTCCGCGGGCGAACGGGACGAGCGCGGCGAATTTCCGGCGGGAACGGTCAACCGGCGGGTGGAAGCGCGGCTGATTGCGCTGGCGGAACGGTGGCAGGCATTCGGACGGACGGGGCAATAAAAAAGGCGACGCTTTCGCGTCGCCCGTGGGGTTGAGGCGGCTCAGTGCAGCACGTCGAAAAATCCGATTTCCAGCAGCGACGCCGCCATCAGCAGCAGCGTTTGGTCGTCTTCCAGTTCCGATTTCAGATTGTTGAACGCCGGGAGCGATTCCCCGTCTTCACTGCCGAACCAGCGGAGCGTGCTTTGGGCGTTGATGCGGGTGTTCACATCGGCGACCTTTTCGCCAAAGAACCCGATGGGGTACGGTTTGCCATCCAGATTGCCTTCCGGGCGTTCCATACTGCCCCAAAGTTGTCCCTGCGGTCCCAAAATTCGCTGGCGGGTGTAATCCAGCACGCCCACCGGCTTGCCATCCCATTGCACGCCCGCGCGTCCCTGGGTGATGATGATTTCCATTTTGCCGTATTTCGTTTCGGCGGCAATTGTGCCCGTCTGCGGATTGAATGCCTGACTGCTGAACGCGATGAGCGGCGTTTCCGCGTCATTTAAATGCAACACCACCCCCCGACGCTCGCCGTTGGTGGTTGTGCCTTTGAAGGTGTTGGAAAGTTCCGGCAGTTCAAATTCCGCCAGCTTTTCCCGCTGTTCCGTCAAATATGCTTCAATATCTTCAATGGGGGTGGGGACGATGGTGGGGTGCGGCGAGGATAACCGGCTCAACACGGATGTCCCGGAATCCGACACGCTTTCGGTGATGATGGGTTCCATTGCCGGCGCAGTCGGGGTTTTACTGTTTTTTGATTTTCTCAGCACAACGAGCGCGGCAATGGCGGTTCCCAGCACAATCAGTATTGCCAGCACAGCTACAATCAGCAGAAAAAGTGTCTCGAAGCTCATGCATTTCTCCAATGTATCTTAAAAGACCCAATACTATGTCAATTATACCATAACCATGCAAGCCTTCCAACCCCTTGTTTGCTCTTGAACGGAAAACCCATTAAAATGACTGTATTCAAGTAAAAAATCGTCATCTTTTGGCGACAAATTTCTATATTCAGGGAGAATCTATCAACGATGCTGATTAAAAACGGAACGGTTTTAACCTTTGGGAAAGACAAGCGCGTGCTCCCCGGCGGTGCGGTGTATTTTGAGGGCGATACCATTGTGGAAGTGGGGTCAACCGCTGAATTGACCGCGAAATATCCCAATGCGGAAACGCTCGATGCGGAAGGGAAGCTGATTATGCCCGGTATGGTCTGCGGGCACACCCACTTTTACGGCGCATTCGCGCGGGGCATGGCAATTCCCGGCACACCGGCGACGAATTTCGTCGAAATTCTGGAAAAGCTGTGGTGGAAAATTGACCGCGCCCTCTCGCCGGAGGACTGCAAAGCCAGCGCGCAGGTTGCGTTGGTGGACGCCATCCGGCACGGCACAACCACGCTGATTGACCATCACGCCAGCCCCGCCGCCATTGACGGCTCGCTCGATGCGGTTGCGGAAGCCGTGCTGGAATCCGGCTTGCGGGTCAGCCTGTGCTATGAAGTGACCGACCGGAACGGCGAAGCGGGCGCGGATGCGGGCATCGCCGAAAATGTCCGCTGGCTGAAAAAGGTGCGCGATATGCGCGCGCGGGGCGAAGCGGGCGCGGAATTGTTGGGCGCGTCGTTCGGGTTGCATGCCAGCCTCACTTTGGGCGATAAAACGCTGGAAAAATGCGTCGCCGCCGCGGAAGGGCTGGATACCGGCTTTCACATCCACTTGGCGGAAGACAAAGCGGACGAACAGGACAGCTTGCAAAAATACAATATGCGGACGGCGGAACGGTTGGAAAGTCGGGGTATTTTGGGCGAAAAAACCATCGTGGCGCACGCCATCCACGTGGATGAATTTGAGATGAACGCCCTGAAAACCACCCAAACAAAAGTGACCCATCAGCCGCGCAGTAATATGAATAACGCCGTCGGGGTGGCAAAAGTGGAGCGGTTGCTGCACAAAGGCATCACCGTCGGGCTGGGGAATGACGGCTTCAGCAACAATATGTTCACCGAAATGGCGTTCACCTACCTGCTGCACAAAAGCCATCAGGGCAATCCGCAGGCAATGGGCGGCAACACGGTGATGGAACTGGCTTTTGAAAATAACGCCAAAATCGCCGGTATCTTCTTCCCCAAACCCGTCGCCGCGCTGGAACCGGGCGCATATGCCGACATCATCCTGCTGGATTATTATCCTTTCACCTACATCACCGATGGCAATTACCCGTGGCACATCATCTTCGGGATGGATGGCAGCCGAGTGACTCACACCATCGCCGCCGGAAAAATGCTGATGAAAGACCGGGAATTGCTGTATATGGATGAACAGGCAATTGCGGCGGCGGCACGCGCGTTGTCCGACCGGGTGTGGAAAACCGTGGCAGATATGTAGATGATTCGACGACGCGATAATCCGACCATTTACACCCCTCAGACCGCCCACGGCTGGCTGGCGGGGCAATTGGCGGCACATTGGGGCAATAGCCGTTTCCATCATCCCGGTGATGCGGGCGAAATGGTGCTGGCGGCTGCCAATCACGACCAGGGGTGGGTGCAGTGGGAACAAGCGCCCCGAATTAATGCCCATCACCGCCCCGCCGATTTTCTGGAAATGCCAACGGCGGAACACATCGCCATTTGGCGAAAAAGTATTGCGTATATGGACAGCCAGTCGCGCTATGGGGCGGTATTGGTGAGCAAGCACGCCCGCTTTTTGAACGAAATGCGGCTGGCGATGACCGTCGAACCCGACGCCGACACCGAGCGTCTGCGTGTTTTCTGCACCGAACAGGCGGCGTGGGAAGCGTCGGCGCTGGAGGAATTGCGCGGGCAGGCTTATTACGCCCCCTTCTGCGAGGAAACACGGCTGGCGGCGGCGTTTCGGCTGTTGCAGGTCTTCGACTGGTTGAGCCTGCTGTTGTGTCTGGACACGGTGAGCGAATCGGTGGTGGCGGACGTGCCCGGCGCGTTGCCGGATGAACGGGTGTCCATCACTCTCAAATCGCTTTCCGAAGACGCGCTGACGGTTTCCCCGTGGGCGTTTGATGTGCCGGCGTTTTCCGTGGCGTTGCAGACCAAGCAACTCCCCGCCGAAACGTTCCCCGATGATGCAGCGCTGCAAGCCGCATGGCAAGCGACCCCGCTATCTTTTCGCGTAATTACGTTCCGTGCGGAACGGGTTTAGAATCGAATCATTGGCAGTTTTTCGGAGGGGATATGTCAAAAAAGCCCAAACACAAAACGCAAAACCAGAAAATGGCTCGCAAGGCGTATGAAAAAGAGTTGGTGAAATTGCAGGTTGAGCTGGTGAAACTGCAAGAATGGATCCGGCACAAAGGGTTGAAGGTGGTGGTGGTGTTTGAGGGGCGGGACGCCGCCGGAAAGGGCGGGGTCATCAAACGGATAACCCAGCGGCTGAACCCGCGTGTCGCGCGGGTGGTTGCGTTGGGCACGCCCACCGAGCGGGAAAAGACGCAGTGGTACTTTCAGCGGTATGTGCCGCATTTGCCCGCCGCCGGTGAAATGGTGCTCTTTGACCGTAGTTGGTACAATCGCGCCGGCGTCGAGCGGGTGATGGGCTTTTGCACGGAGGAGGAATATCGGGAGTTTATGCGCTCGTGCCCGGAGTTTGAGCGCATGCTGGTGCGTTCCGGTATCATTCTCATCAAATATTGGTTCTCGGTGAGTGATGAAGAGCAGGAGCGCCGTTTTCAGGCGCGCCTCACCGACCCCACCAAACGCTGGAAACTCAGCCCGATGGACTTGGAATCGCGGGCG
>JAJRSQ010000148.1 GCA_024278725.1 Chloroflexota bacterium | reverse complement strand
GGCGGTGGTTCGGCGGTTGCTGGCGGCGTATTTCGCCCCGAAGCCCGCGCGGCTGCTCTCCGGCGCGGAGGTGATGGCGGCGCTCGGCGTTTCCGAAAGCCCGAAAATCGGCGAATGGCTGCGGCGGCTGGATGAAGCGCAGGCGGTGGGGAAAATCACCACCAAAGACGAGGCGCTGGCATTTTTGAAAAAATGATGGCATCAAAAAAGCCTCCGTCATTCACGGAGGCTTTTCGGTGTTTAAAGTGTCTTAAATGCGTTGGACGTTGACAGCAGAGGGTCCTTTTTCCCCGTCTTCAACCGAGAATTGGACTTTGTCGCCCTCTTCCAGGGTTTTATACCCGTCTTGCACAATGGCGGAGTAGTGAACAAACACGTCCCGTTCACCTTCACCCCGCGAAATGAACCCAAAGCCTTTTTTGTTGTTGAACCATTTGACGGTTCCGGTTTCCATCTTCAAACACTCCTTAAATAATGAAACGATTTTCAAGCAGTGAATCCAAAAAAAACACCCAGACGCGCAAGTCTGGGTTGAACACAATTGTGTTTCAGCAGAACTCACTGCATCCACTGACCAAATTATAGTCCATTAATTTTGAAAGTCAAAGTGGAAAGCAATATTATTCACGAAGCGTTTAGCGGGTGAATTCGTAATAAAACCACTGGCGGTCGTCAATATTGGTTTCAATGGTCAATACTTCCGATGCCTGTTGTCCGTTGGGGTCAACCAGCATCACCGACCACGTGCCGGTTTCGTAGATGGGCGCTTCAAACACCACATTGCCCTTTTGCACGCCGAAATAGGTTACATTGCCGTTGTCGTCGGTTATCGCTTCGACGCCGCTGGCTTTGCATAAATCGGGGCAGGATGGTGCTTGGCTTTCAAAGTTGAAGCCGCTGGGTGAGAACGTCCCTTTGAGTTTATAGCCCGGCTGTGGCACACCCCCGCTGATGACCTGCGCCAAAATCACGAAGAAATAATTTGTGGTGGAATATGTGACCGGTCCCTTCGCAATCCGGTAGGGGTAGCGGGAGGTGGCGGTGGGGGCGGGATGATTGCCGCCGGAAGAATATCCGCTCGATGGCACGACGAGGGTGTTGGTGGCGGTGGGTCCGGGGGTCGGTGTGCGGGATGGTGTCGGGGTGGCGGTGTCGAGCACCACGCGCGTGTTGGTGGCGGTGGGGACGGGGGTATCGGTGGCGGTGGCGGTCGGGGTGCGGGTGGGCGTTGGGGTGTGCGTCGCCTGCGCGATGCGGGTGGCAGCGATGTTCGGTTCCGCCTGAGCATTCGCTTCGGTGGTCACGCTGATGGGCGAGGTGGAGAAGACTGCGCGGCTGATGGCTAACACGCCGCAGAACAATAGCGTTGCCAAAAGCGCCATAATCACTAAAAGTAAAACTTGCCAGCGTTTCATAAAATTAGTCCCGGAGTATTGCAGTAATTATGTCAATACTTCAATTATACCAGAGTTTGAAATTTTGACAATTGGGGCAATAGTACCGCTGGCACAATCACGCTTGTCCGGCGAATGACCCGTCGGGCATGATGGTATTGCGGAAGACGGCGTGTTTCAGTTTTGCGCGGCGGAAGAAAGTGCCCAACAACGCATTCGACAAATCCGTCTCGGTGAGGTTGGCGTTTTTCAGATTCGCGCCTTCCAGATTGGCGTAGCACAGCGTCGCCTCTTCTAAATTCGCCCCTTCCAGGTTTGCGCCGCGCAAATCCGCCCCGGTGAGGTCGGCTTCTTTCAAATCAACGTAGCTCAAATCGGCATTTTGAAGGTTGGCGCTGGTCAAATTGACCACGCCCATGCTGGCGTATGCCAAATTCGCCCCTGTGAGCGTGGTGAATTTCAGGTTTGCCATCACCAGCAACGCCCGCCGCAAGTTCGCGGCGGTCAGATTTGCCCGTTCCAAATTGACCCAACTGAGGTTCGCGGCTTCCAGATTGGCTTCCACCAGCAGGGCATTCACCAAATTGGCATCACCGAGTTGGGCGGTGGGGAGTTGTGTGCCGGTCAGATTCGCCCCGAAAAGGTTGATGCCTTTCAGTTGGGCATTGGTCAAATCTGCATTTTTGAGGATAATTTGTTTGAAATCGCGTTGACCGGCGTTGTAAGCGGCTAAAAATTCATTGGCGTTCATATGTTCCCTGAGTGTTGCGTGCGTATTTATTGTAATAATTTGCGTCATTAATGGCAAAAATCCCATCACTGGCGAAAGATGATTGGAAAGCCGGTTGCGCCGTCGAGCGCGGCGGGCAACTCCCAAATGCCGTTTGAGTCGCGCCGGTTGAGCTGTCGGTGGGTGGCGCAATCGCAATCGGTTTTTTGAGGCGTGCGGCACGCGTGCAGCATCTTTTGCCATGCGGCGGCATCTTCTGCCGAAAGCGGATAGCCGGTGTGCGCCACGGTTTCGCTGTCCGGCGCACCCCGCCGAGATTCCAGATACACCGCCCCGCCCGAAAATCCGCATCCGGTGCAGGTCACCGCTTGCACGGCGATTTCATCCCACCGCGCGTCCGGCGGCAGTTCCAGCGAAACGCTGATGGTGAGAGATGGTTGTGAGCATGCAGGGCATATCAGTGGCATTGTGTCATCCTTCAGCTACGAGCGCAGAATCCCGAATGCGGGTCGCCCTAATTTATTGTACCGCAAAATTGGTGTAAAATACTATGCGGAGAGTCTATGGAAACCCTACGCGGCACAGTTGAACGCATTGTTTTTTCAAATGAAGAGAACGGATACACCATCGCCCGGCTGTCTGTGCGCGGACGGTACGACCTGTTGACCATCGTCGGCAATATGGCGGGGGTGCAGCCCGGCGCGGTTTTGCGCGTCACGGGGCAGTGGAAAACCCACAAAACCTACGGCGAGCAGTTTGTGGTGGAAAATTATGTGGAAGAACGCCCCGCCACCGTCGAGGGCATCCGCAAATATCTCGGCTCCGGGCTGATAAAGGGGATTGGACCCGTGACCGCCGGGCGCATCGCCGAGCATTTCGGCACCTATACGCTCGATGTGATTGACGGCGACATCAAACGGCTGACGGAAGTCCCCGGCGTGGGTCCCCATCGGGTGAAAATCATCGCCGAGGCGTGGGAAGTGCAAAAAGCCATCAAAGACATTATGCTTTTTTTGCAGAGCTACAATGTTTCCACTCGTCTGGCGGTGAAAATTTACAAAACTTACGGGGACGAGTCGATTGCGGTGGTGCAGACCGACCCCTATCGGCTGGCGCAGGATATTTACGGCATCGGATTCATCACAGCGGATACCATCGCCCGCAATTTGGGCATCGCCCCCGATGCGCCCGCCCGTTTGCAGGCGGGGCTGGAACATATTTTGAAGACCAAAGCGGACGAGGGGCACGTCTATTTGCCCCGCCCGCTGCTGGTGGCGGAAACGGAAAAGCTGCTGACCCAACCCGCCCCGCTCATCGAAACGGAGATTGACGCGCTGGCGGCGCAGGAACGGGTGGTGACGGAAACTTTCGCCGAAGGTGAGCCGCCCGCCGTCTACCTCACTCCTTTTTATCGCGCGGAAGTGGGCGTGGCGCGGCGATTGCGGTATTTACAATTTGCGGATGTTCCCGATGCGCTGGCGGAATTTAAAACGGTCGATTGGGCGCAGGTGCGGGCGTTCATCCAGCAAAAAGAGGGGATGACGCTGGCAGACCGCCAATTCGACGCGCTGAAAACCACCCTCACCGAGCGCGTTTGTCTGCTGACGGGGGGACCCGGCACGGGGAAAACCACCACCATCCGCGCCATTTTGCGGGTGCTGGCGGCGAAACGGAAGCGCATTCTGCTCGCCGCGCCGACCGGGCGTGCCGCCAAGCGGATGACTGAAACCACCGGGCACGAAGCCAAGACCATCCACCGGCTGCTGGAAGTTGACCCCGGCGAGGGGTTCAAATTCAAACGGAATCGGGAAAACCCGCTGGCGGCGGACATCCTCATTGTGGATGAAGTGAGCATGGTTGACCTGATTCTGATGAACAACCTGCTGAAGGCGATTGCGCCCGGTACACACGTCCTTTTTGTGGGCGACGCCGACCAACTGCCGTCGGTGGGGGCGGGGAATGTGCTGCGCGATATGCTCGCCAGTGAGGTGCTGCCCACCGTGCGGCTGGAGGTCATCTTTCGGCAGGCGCAGGACAGCACCATCATCACCAACGCCCACCGCATCAATCGCGGGGAGTTTCCGCAGTTTCCCAAAGATAAAACCGATTTCTACTTTTTCGGCAAAGAAGACCCCGACCTTGCCGCGCCGTTGGTGGTGGACATTGTGCAAAACCGCGT
>JAJRSQ010000147.1 GCA_024278725.1 Chloroflexota bacterium | reverse complement strand
CCCCGCCGGTGGCGAAGCGATTGACACCGGCTTGGCGACCACCAGCCTGCTGGCGATGGATCCGACGCTGCGGCGGGAAGACTCGCCTTTCTGGTGGTGGTGGCGCTGGTACAGCCGCAGCGAACTGCGCGATGAAAAAGTGGTACTCTTCGCCAATGCCCTCTCGAAGGGGACGTATGAATACAGCTACACCTTCCGCGCTACCCTGCCCGGCGACTTTCACGTCATCCCCACCGTGGCGAAAGAATTCTACTTCCCCGAAGTCTTCGGGCGCAGCAACGGACGGCTGTTGAGCATCGGCAAATAGATGAAAACAATATTGTGGAGACACCCATGAACAATGCTCAAACTTTTTCCATCCGGTCTGACCAATACGCCCGGCACAGACCTTCTTATCCGTGGGAACTTCTTTCGTACCTGAGTGACCTTTCCCCGGGGCATGAGCGGGCATGGGATTGCGCGACGGGTAACGGGCAATTCGCCATCAAATGCACCGAGTTTTTCGAGACGGTGTATGCGACGGACATCGGCAGGGAACAAATTCGCTATGCAATGCCTCATCCGAAAATAAACTATTGCGTCAGTCGGGCGGAGGATGTCCCTTTTGATGATGGTGTCTTCGATTTGATTGTGGTGGCTCAAGCCGTGCATTGGTTCAATCTGGAACGGTTTTATCGGGAGTGCCTGCGCGTGTTGCGAGCGGGGGGAATTTTCGCCGTGCTGGGGTACGCTTTCCCGACTATCACCCCTGAAATTGACCGCCTGATTGGCGAGCGGTTGCTCAAGCCGGTGGATCGCTTTTGGGCGGAAGGAAATCGGTTGATTATGAACGCCTACCGAACATTGCCCTTCCCGCTCGCTGAAATCCCGAATGTGCCGGATTTCGCCATAAAAGTGACGTGGAACTTGACGCAGTTTTTGGCGTATCTGCGCACATGGTCGGCGGTCAAGCGTTATCTGGCGGAAATTGGCGAAGACCCGATTGCGCTGCTGTCCCCCGCGCTGGAAGAGGCGTGGGGTGCGCCCGAACAGAACAGAACCGTGGCGATGCCGCTGGCTTTAAAAGTCGGCAGGGTTGATTTTTAAGCGGTTTGCAATTCTCCGATGACCCCGCAGGTGCGAGTGGCGTTTATCCCGCCGCCGCGCCTGTTTCATTTCCCCCGAATTTTCCCCAACCCGAAAATAATTTCAGGGCTTGACGTTCCACTTGCTGGAAGGTGTATAGTATCAGCATATAAATGGTTTCGATTGGAGAGAAAAAATGTCTACCAAAGAAAAAGTTGAACTGAATATCACCGGCATGACTTGCGATTCGTGCGCGGTTCACGTTGAAAAGGCGTTGCAGGGCGTGCCCGGCGTGCTGGCGGTCAATATTCCCGATTGGAAATCTGGGCAGACAATCTTAATCGCCGACCCCGCCGTGAATGAAGAATCATTGCTGGAAGCGGTGGAGAAAATCGGCTACCATGCCACCGTTGCGCCCCGTCGCTCGGTGACCGCCTCGCGTCCGCCGGCGGGGAACGGGCAACAGCACGATTACGACCTCATCGTCATCGGCACCGGCGGCGGCGGGATGGGCGCCACCATCAAAGCCGCCGAGTTGGGCTATCGCGCGGCGATTATCGAAGGCGGAACCGTCGGGGGGACGTGCGTCAACATCGGTTGCGTGCCCTCCAAGGCGCTCATTCGCGCGGCGGCGGCGTATCACAGCGCCGGACATCACCCGTTCAAGGGCATCAAAACCCGCGCCGAGGGGGTGGACTGGGCTGAATTAATCCGGCACAAAGATGAACTGGTCTCCGGATTGCGGCAGGCAAAATATATGGACGTGCTCGCATCCTATGATAACATCACCCTGATACAAAATTGGGCGAAGTTGAAATCCGACACGCAGGTCGTTTTGGACGACGGGCGGGTACTCAGCGCCGGAAAAATTGTGATTGCCACCGGCGCGCGTCCGTACATCCTCCCCATTCCGGGCATTGACACGGTTGAGGTGCTGAACAGTACCACGGCGATGGCGCTGGAGAAACAACCCGCTTCGCTGATTGTCCTCGGCGGGCGAGCGGTGGCGCTGGAGTTGAGTCAGGCTTTCGCCCGTTTGGGCACGCGCGTGACCATTTTGCAGCGCAGTCCTCGCCTCATCCCCGAACACGAGCCGGACATTGCCGCGGAATTGGCGGACATTCTGCGCGACGAGGGCATCGCCATCCACACCGGCGTGACTCTGCAAAATATCCGCGCCGACGGGGGCGAAAAAATCATCACGGCGGCGGTGGATGGCGAGGTGCGGGAATTTCGCGCCGAGCAAGTTTTGATGGCGCTGGGGCGGACGCCGAACACGCAGGATATGGGGTTGGCGGAAGCGGGCGTCGAACTGGATGAAAAAGGGTTCATCAAAGTGACCGACCGGATGGAAACGTCCAATCCCAATATTTACGCCGTCGGCGATGTGACCAACCGCCCGAAATTTGTGTATGTGGCGGCGGCTGCGGGGGGGATTGCCGCCGCGAATGCGTTGGCTGCCGAGGGCAAGTCGCTGAATCTGCAATTTATGCCCGAAGTCATTTTCACCGACCCGCAGGTTGCCGGCGTGGGGCTAACCGAAGCGGCGGCAGAAGCGCAGGGCTACGATGTCAAAGTTTCGACCCTGCCGCTGGCATATGTCTCCCGCGCGTTGGCGGCGCGGGAAACGCGCGGGCTGATAAAATTGGTTGCTGACCGGAACACCAATCAGTTGTTGGGGGCGCACGTGTTGGCGGCAGAAGGGGGCGAAATCATCCAGACGGCGGTGCTGGCGATGAAATTCGGACTGGAATACGGCTTCACCGTGACCGACCTGCGCGATATGCTCTTCCCCTATTTGGTGCAGGTTGAAGGGATAAAACTGGCGGCGCAAACCTTTGAAAAAGACGTGGCTCAGTTGTCGTGTTGCGCCGGGTAAATTTGGATAGGAGCCATTGATGATTACCCCTGAATCGTTGCAAATTGTCAGCACCATTTCGCTCTTCAGCTTCGGGTTGGTTTTGGTTGCCGGGTTTTTGATGGGCGTCAGTCCGGTTGCCTTTCCCCTTTGGTCTGCCGTGACCGGCTTCGTTCTGGGCGGCGAAGACCGTGACCGGCGGCGAGCTTTCATCATGGCGGTGGCGTTTGTGCTGGGCATCGCCACCGTGTACACTGCTTTTGGCGTTATTTTTGTCGTTGCCGGGAAATTGTTGCAAGTGGGACTCAAATTCGTGGCTTCGCGGCTGCCCCTGTGGAACGGCATCATCGGGCTATTGTTGCTGGGTATCGGGTTGCATATGGCGCGGATTCGCCGCTTCAGATTTTCCCCGTTGACCAAACCCGTTTTCCGCCAAGCCGAAACACCGGGCGGGGCGTATCTGCTCGGTATCCCCTTCGGATTGGCGGCATGCCCGTCCTGCACCCCGTTGCTGTTGGCGATACTGGTCGCCGCCAGCGCCACCGGACAAGTGTGGTATGGCGTGTCGCTGGTCTTCGTTTTCTCCATCGGATTTGGCGTGCCGCTGGTGGCGGTCGCCACTGCGGCGCGCATCGCCACCGGCATGGAACGATGGGTGGCGTACGGCGGCAAAATTGAGCGTTACGCCGGTTGGCTGCTCATTTTGACCAGCCTGTATTTTTTCTGGCAGGTCATTTATCTCGGTTGGATTTTGTAGACACCGGCGAGAAACTTTTATTCGCAGGGGCGGCTCGCAAGCTGCCCCTGCGTTTTTTCGGCAACCTTAATCGCCGGTCAAGCGGCGTTACTGCTTCAACACCAGCGGCAGGTAAACGCGATGGGTTCCTGTGCCCGAAATGACGAAGGTGTACGGGTTTTCGTTGGCGTCGTTATTGGCGATGATGACCGTATCGGTGAACGCGCCCACCGCCGAGGGGGCAAAGCTGATGGCGAAAGTGGTGGTGCTATGGCTGATGACCGGGCTTGAGGGCTGAACGGTGACGCTGAACGGTGCGCCGCCGGTCAGGGTCACGGCGGGCGTGCCGGTCAGGTTCAAATCGGCGTTGCCGAAATTGCTGATGGTGAAGGTGCGGGTGATGACATCCCCCACGCTCTCGCTGCCGAAGTCGGTGCCGTTGGCAGTGGCGGGTGTCGTCGCGCCGACGGGGATGGATTGTCCGTTCCCCTGCACGTCCATTTCGGGACCGGTGTTCAGTCGCACGACCTGCGTTTGTGTGCTGTAATTGGCGATGACGGCGTCCAAATTGCCATCGCCGTTGAGGTCGCCCAGCGCCGCCGCCATGCTGGTTCCTGTGCCGAAAGTATCGTATGCCGCCGCGCCGAAGTTGCCCGTGCCATCGTTCAGCCACACTTCCTGCGCCCCCCCGTTGCTGTTGGCGATGAAGACATCCAAGTCGCCGTCGCCGTCCATATCCCCCAGCGCCGCCGTGGTGCTGTTGCCTGCGCCGAAGGTATCGTATGCTGCCGCGCCGAAATTACCCGTGCCGTCATTCAGCCACACTTCCTGCGTCCCGTAATTGGCGATGACGGCGTCCAAATCACCGTCGCCGTCTACATCCCCCAGTGCCACCGAAGTGCTGGAGCCTGCGCCGAAGGTATCGTATGCCGCCGCGCCGAAGTTGCCCGTGCCGTCATTCAGCCACACTTCCTGCGCTTCTCCGTTGTCATTGGCGATGACGGCGTCCAAATCACCGTCGCCGTCCACATCCCCCAGCGCCACCGAAGTGCTGGAACCTGCGCCGAAGGTATCGTATGCCGCCGCGCCGAAATTGCCCGTGCCGTCATTCAGCCACACTTCCTGCGCCGCTCCGTTGTCATTGGCGATGACGGCGTCCAAATCGCCGTCGCTGTCCACATCCCCCAGCGCTACCGAAGTGCTGTAACCCGCGCCGAGGGTATCGTATGCCGCCGTGCCGAAATTACCCGTGCCGTCGTTTAGCCACACTTCCTGCGCGCCGTTGCCGCTGCTGAAGATGTCGAAATAATTGGCGACGACGGCGTCCAAGTCGCCGTCGCCGTCCAAATCTCCCAGCGTCACTGACATGCTGTCGCCCGCGCCGAAGGTGCTGCTGATGGGGAAGGTGGCGGGTCCGACACCCGCCGCCGCCCGGAATTGCCACACGTAGGGGGCGATGGGCGTTCCTCCGGCGGCGAGTACACCGGTGGTGACGCTCGTCTGCACCACTTCGCCGGGGAAAAAGTTCCCGGCGGGAATGTAACGGGCGGTATCGGTGCTCACCGCGCTGACCGCGCCGTTCATGCGCCCGTGCCCGTTGCCGTGAGCGACTACGGTTTGGGTGCTGAGGCTGCTCGCTTGAATGGCGAGTCCGAAAGTGATGTTCAGTGTGGTGCTTAACGGGGCGTTGTGGCTGTTCGCCGCCGGGGAAACATCGGTGACGAAGCGTGCGCCGGTCCCGGCGATGACGAAGGTGTACGGGTTTTCGTTGGCGTCGTTGTTGGCGATGGTGACCGTATCGGTGAACATCCCCGGCGTGATGGGGGTGAATCTGATGGCGAAAGTAGTGCTGCCGTTGCCGGCAACCGGACTGGAGGGCTGTACGGTGACGCTGAACGGTGCGCCGCCGGTCAGGGTCACGGCGGGCGTGCCGGTCAAGAGCAGGTCGGCGCCGCCCAAATTAACGATGGTGAAGGTGTGGGTGACGGGCGCACTGCCGACCATCACGCTGCCGAAGTCGGTGCCGTTGGCGATGGCGGGCGTCGTCGCGCCGGCGGGGATGGACTGTCCGTTCCCCTGTATGTCCATTTCGGGGGTGGCGGCGGTGTTGTTGAGTGTCTCCGCCAAGCCTGTCTCCGGAAAAGACACCGTCATCAGGATTAATCCCACTATCAGATTGAATAATAACGCATAAATTTTAGAATCAACTGTACGCATAATTCCGCCCCTCCTTGAGCGCATCATCAAAATAAAAAACCGATTCGCAACCTGAATTTGGGTTGAGCATACGCACATATTGGACGCGAATCTTCGCACGTTCTCTTGGATGGGGAAATTGTGGTGCGCAGGGGGTTCCGTGGGATGTTATGGGATTAAATTCGGTGGCAATTCGATGATGTGATTATACGGCAAAAGCGAATTTCGGTCAACGTATCCCAAATCGCCCGAATTGAAGCGCGCCGAATTGCCAAAATCCCCACTTGACATTTCCTCCCAAATCTGCTACCATCTTCTCCAGTAAAAACTGAAGACGATTTCTCATCCAGAGGGGTGGAGTGAACGGCACGATGAAGCCCCGGCAACCTTTATCATCGACATTGACTGTTGGTGATGAGTGGTGCCAATTCCGACAGACGCGCGTCTGAGAGATGAGGGGAGTATCCAAAAAAACTTCTCTAGCCTCACCGGCGTGTGAGGCTTTTTTTTTCGCCTCCACCCGGTTCCTGCTCATCCCTCAGATGGCAGGATTTTTATTTTCAGGGAGACAGTTCGATGAAAAAAGATACAGCGATTTCCACCAAAGCAGTCTATGCGGGTGAAAAAAGGGTGAACGCCGAACACACCCTCACCACGCCGATTTTCCAGACCAGCACCTACACCTTCGAGAACACCGCCGACCTGACCGACTTCATGGAAGCGCGGCTGTGGGGCGAAGCGGGCGAGCGGCACGAATACGCCCGCTACGGCAATCCCACTGTCCACGCCGCCGAGCAGAAAATCGCCGCGCTGGAAGGCGCGGGGGACACGTGTCTCTTTTCCAGCGGTATGGCAGCCATCACCTCAACGCTGATGACCCTGCTTTCCGCCGGAAAACACATCATTTTCACCGATGATTCATACCGGCGTACGCGGGAACTGGTTGAAAGCCACCTGAAACGTTTCGGCGTGGAATCCACTTGCGTGCCGATGGGCGATTTTGCTGCGCTGGAAGCCGCCATCCAGCCCAACACCGCCGTCATCTTCTCCGAATCGCCCACCAATCCGTACCTGCGCGTCCTCGATTTGGAAAAACTGGTAGCCATCGCCAAACCGCACGGCATCAAAACGGTGATTGACAGCACTTTCGCCACCCCCATCAACCAGCGCCCGCTCGAATTCGGGGTGGATGTGGTCATCCATTCCGCCACAAAATATCTGGGCGGGCACAACGATGTGATGGCGGGTGCGGTCTGCGGCTCGGAATATCTGATTGCCGCCATTCGGCAGGCGCAGGGAGTTTTCGGCGCAGTGTGCGACCCCCACGCGGCGTATCTGCTGCTGCGGGGGATGAAAACCCTCTCCCTGCGGGTACACCGGCAGAACGACACCGCGCGGCGGCTCGCGGAATTTTTGCAGGGACATCCGGCGATAAAAAACGTATATTATCCCGCCCTGCCCAGCCATCCCGACCACGCCGTCGCCACCGCGCAGATGACGGGTTTCGGCGGGGTGGTCAGTTTTGAACTGGACACCGATTTCGCCGGTGCGGGCGATTTTATTGACCGGCTGGAAATCCCCTTCATCGCGCCGAGCCTCGGCGGGGTGGAAAGTTTGGTCGAGCAGGTGGCGCTGGTCAGCTATTTTGAACTCTCCACCGAAGAACGCGCCGCCCTCGGCATCGCCGACAGTCTGGTGCGGCTGGCGGTGGGCATCGAAGAAGCATCGGAAATCATCGCCGACGTGGCGCGCGCGCTCGACCACGTTTTCGGCACGACCACCCTCGCCACCGAAAACGGCTTCATCGTCATGAGCCGACCGTGAGCATATGCGGGTGAGCCGGTGGGAAAGTGGGATGGGAGCTTCCACCGCAAACTCAAAACCTGAAACCCTGAAACTTTGCAACCCTGAAACCTTGAGATAAAATCAACCTTATGAAAATCACCGACAACCTTTTAAAACAAATGTACGCCCACGCCACCGAAGCCTACCCCCGCGAGTGTTTCGGCTTTTTGGTGGGCACACCGGAAAACGGCGGCTGGGTGCGCCGCGTGGTGCGCGGAACCAACCTCAACACCGACCGCACCGACCGCTTCGAGATGGACCCGCTGGAATTCGTCAAAACCGCCCGCGCCGCCGAGGACGACGGCTTCGACATCATCGGTTTTTACCACTCCCACCCCGATTGGCTCGCCATCCCCTCCCAAACCGACATCCTTTCGGAAGTGGAAGGCTCACTGTATGTGATTGTCGCCGTGCATCAGGGACATCCCCACAACACCGGCGTGTGGATAATTGCCGATGACGCCCCGCGCCGATTCGTGCAATTGCCGCTGGAAATTGTGGATGAACGGGAGCTTGAAAATGACTGACCCACTGGCGCGGTATCACCGCCAAACCATCTTTCACGGCATCGGACGGGCGGGGCAGGAAAAGTTACTGGCGGCGAAAGTCGTCGTCATCGGCTGCGGCGCCACCGGCACGGTCATCGCCAACCATCTGGCGCGCGCGGGCATCGGCGAATTGGTGGTGGTTGACCGCGATTTCATCGAGCTGAACAACCTGCAACGGCAACTTTTGTTCGATGAAGACGATTTGGACGCCGCCCTGCCCAAAGCCATCGCCGCCGAGCGGAAACTCCGCGCCATCAACCGCGACATCACCGTGCGCGGCATCGTCTCCGACGTGACCGCCGAGAATGTCGAAAGCCTGATTGCGGGCGCAACCCTGGTGATGGACGGCACGGACAACTTCGAGACCCGCTACCTGCTCAACGACGCCTGCATCAAACACGGCATCCCGTGGATTTACACCGGCGCGGTGAGCGGCTACGGTATGAGCCAAACCATCATCCCCGGTGAAACGCCCTGCCTGCGCTGCATCTTCCCGGACGTGCCCCCGCCCGGCACATCCCCCACCTGCGACACGGCGGGCGTGGTCGGTCCCGTGGTCGGCGCGGTTGCCAGCATCAGCGCCACCGAAGCCCTCAAATTACTGGTGGGCAACGGCGAGCTGAATCGCGGCATCATCCACGTGGACTTGTGGGACATCAGTTTGGAACAATTTCCGACCGGCGCGCCTCGCCCGGAATGCCCCGCCTGCGGGCTGCATCAATTCCATTTTTTGGATGATGACCCGGCGGAAAAAGTCTTTTCTCTGTGTGGGCGCAACGCCGTGCAAATCCGCATCAGGCGGAGAGACGGGAAAAAATTTCCGCTGGCGGCAATTGCCGCGCAGGTGGAAAAATCCGCCACCATCACCGCCCGCAACGACTTCCTGGTGCGTTTTTCCGTCCCACCGGAATATGAAATCACCCTCTTCGCCGACGGACGCGCCATCATCAAAGGCACGGACGATGAATCGGTGGCGCGGGGACTCTATTCAAAATATATCGGAGCGTGACCCATGAAAATCACAATGAAATTTGGCGGCACATCCGTTGGCTCGGTTGCCGCATTGAAGCAAGTGGTGCAGATTGTCCAATCGGCAAAAAATAACGGACACCAGCCGGTGCTGGTCGTTTCGGCAATGAGCGGCGTGACCAATAAACTGATTGCCGCCGCCCACGCCGCCGAAGCGGGCGATGAACGCGCCGCACAGCAAGCGCGGCTGGAAATTGAGCGGAGACACGCCGAGACCACCCGCGAATTGCTGGGCGATTCGGCGGAACGGGATACCGTGCTGGCGGAAGTTCGCCGCCTGCTGAACGAATTTGAGACCCTTTGCCACGGCATTCACGTGCTGGGCGAATTGACCCCGCGCGCGCTCGATGTCATCAGCGGTATGGGCGAGCGAATGAACGCCCCGCAGGTCGCCGCGATTTTGCGGGCAAACGGGCTGGATGCCGTGGCGGTGGACGCGCGGCAACTCATCGTCTCCGACGGGCGGCACGGCGCGGCAACCCCGCAGATTGCCGCCACCGCCGAAAGAACGCAGGCAACCCTGCCCCCCCTTCTGGCGGAAGGGAAAATCCCCGTCATCACCGGCTTCATCGCCGCCACCGCCGACGGCGTGCCCACCACATTGGGGCGCGGCGGAAGCGACTATTCCGCCACCATCATCGGGCGCGCACTCCCCGCCGATGAAATCTGGATTTGGAGCGATGTGGACGGGGTGATGACCACCGACCCGCGCATCGTGCCGGAAGCGCGTTCCATTCGTCACCTTTCATATGTGGAAGTGGGCGAACTGGCATATTTCGGCGCAAAAGTGCTCCACCCGCGCGCCATCCGTCCCGCCCGGCAGGCGAATATTCCCGTGCGAATGTTGAACACCTTCAATCCCACCCATCCCGGCACACTGATTGACGGCAACATTGAGGCGGACGGACGCGCCGTGAAAGCCATCACCGCCATCAAAGATATGAGCATCATCACCATTGCCGGTACGGGGATGATGGGCATTCCCGGCGTGGCGGGACGCACATTCAGCGCCGTGGCGCGCACCGGCACCAGCGTGCTGATGATTAGTCAGGCATCATCCGAACAATCTATCTGTTTTATGGTGAAGACCGCCGAATCGCCGGTGGTGCTGGCGGCATTGCGGGAAGAATTGGCGCGGGAACTGGAACGCCGCGACTTGGATGAAATCTCGGTGCAGGATGAAACCGTCATTCTGGCGGTCATCGGCGCGGGGATGAAAGGGACGCCGGGCATCAGCGCGAAAGTTTTCGGCGCGTTGGGGGCGGCGGGCATCAACATCGTCGCCATCGCGCAGGGGAGCAGCGAGTACAACATTTCTTTGGTGGTCGCCCACGGTGACGCGAATACCGCCGTGCGGCTCATCCACGATGAATTTGGCTTGGCGGCGTAGGGCAATCGTATTGAAAAAAGTTTGATTTTTTGCGGATGACCGTGCTATAATTGGGTAACTTCCGACCGGAATTTGTGAAAATATTATGTTCAGGCTACAATAATGTGCTGGTCTGGAGATTGTGCAACCATTTCTTTTGTCGTGCGTATAGATATTGGGCTAACGCACCGAAGGTTGGGAGCAAACCGTTATGAAACGAAAATCACCCATTGCGGCAATTGGGTTGGCAACCGGCGCAGTTGCACTGGAATCCGCAATGCCGAGTCTGCAAAAAATTCTATTGACATTGAGCACGTCGCTCAATTCACTGTCGAATGCGCTGTCGTTGCATGCCGCCAACCTTTCCGTGCTTTACAACACCACGCTGATTCCGGCGGTACAGCGATTTCTGGAAAGCGGATACGCGCATTTGACGATGGTCAATGCGTGGAATTACATCGTTATTTTGACGGCGGTCATTCTGGAAGGACCCATCGCCACGATGGTCGGCGGCGTGTGGGCGTCAACGGGGCGGGTCAACTTTTGGGCAATTTTGCTGGTGTCGATGGTTGCCGGGATGATTGCCGACAGCTTTTGGTATTTTCTGGGCTATTTCGGGCGGGAAAAACTGATTGAGCGATGGGGACATCTTTTGAAAATTGATGTCAAAACCATCAACAAAATTGAGTTGGTTTTATTCGGAGACAACGCCCGGCGGGTGATTTTCACCTCAAAACTCACCAGCGCGCTCATTATTCCCACCTTGGTGGCGGCGGGCATCACCGAAATGGGCTGGCGGCGGGTTATGCGCACGATGGTTTCGGCGCAATTCCTGTGGTCGCTGGGGATGACCACTGCCGGGTTCATCGCCGCCGATTCATTTTCGCGCATCAGCCATAATATGCAGCATTTCGGCTGGATTGTCGGCGGGACAATTGCCGTGCTGTATGTGGGGCGCATCGTCTACCGTTGGCGCAAGACACGCAACAGCACCCAATCGCTCATCTGAATTTTAGCCGGTTTCACGCCGAATGCCGGGATTTTCCGCCGCAGCCAGCAACGCCTCTTGCAACGCCTGCTCGGTGGCGGTCGGCACGCGCTTGCCATTGACGTAAAGCTCGTCCCCGCGCACCCCAATGAAAATGTGACGGCGTTGTTTGCTGTTCGAGCGGGGCAGTTCCGGCTTTGTGATTGTCCCGTTCCACATCAACGCCAGCACCAAATCGTACCCGCCGGCGTCTTCAATCTCTGGTTGAAGACTACCTCACCGGTCGTCGCGCTGTTGACCGGGCTGTTCCTCAAATCGTGTGGCATCGGTGTTACAGATATTTCCAACCATCGTTGGATTGCGGGGGACACAAATGGTGCGTCAATTTTTAGCGGTTTGGTCGAAAACTATGCCGGAAATTAAAAAACGGCTTTCCCGTGGGTTTTGGGGCGGTTTTTG
>JAJRSQ010000146.1 GCA_024278725.1 Chloroflexota bacterium | reverse complement strand
GGCGACACCGGCGGCGGAAGCGGAACCCATCCCCACCGAACCGGCTGATTTTGTGTTCGAGCTGCCCGACTTGGGCGAGAATATCGTCACGGGGATGGTGGTCAGTGTGGCGGTGGAGAAGGGCGCGCAGGCGAAAAAAGATGATACGGTGCTGGAGATTGAAACCGATAAAGCGGTGCTGGATGTGCCCGCGCCGGTGGACGGCACGGTGCTGAAAATTCTGGTGGCGGCGGGGGAAGAAGTGACGCCGGGACAAAAGGTGATGATTTTCTCGGCGCTGGTGCCGGTGGCGGAAAAAACTTTGCCCGCCCCGGAAATATCCACACCCGCAGAGCCGCCGGTCGCCGCAGAACCATCCGCACCCGCCGCGCCACCATTCCCCGAAAAAATAACGCCCGCGCCGACAAATGGCAGACAGGGGCACGTCCCCGCTGCGCCATCGGTGCGCCGCATTGCCCGCGAGATTGGGGTGGACATCGCCGAAGTGCCGGGCACGGGTCCCGGTGGGCGGGTGACGATGACCGATGTGAAGAATTTTTCGCGCCGGAAGCACGCGGAACGGGTGGAAATTGAGCGGAAATTGGCGGAAAGACCGGCGGTCGGCGGCGGATTTGTGCAAAAACCGCTCCCAGATTTCAGCAAATGGGGGGAGATTGAGCGCCAGCCGATGAACAATGTGCGCCGCATCACCGCCGAGCATTTGAGCTATGCGTGGTATGCGCCGCACGTGACCCAGTTCGACAAGGTGGACATCACCGAGCTGGAAGCGATGCGCAAAAAGTATGCGGCGCGGGCGGAGGCGGCGGGCGGAAAGTTGACCATCACCGCGATTTTGCTGAAGTTTGTCGCCTCGGCGCTGAAGGCGTTTCCGCAGCTCAACGCCAGTGTGGATATGGAAACGCACGAGATTATCTACAAAAAATATTATCACATCGGGGTGGCGGTGGATACCCCGCGCGGACTGCTGGTGCCGGTCATCCGCGATGTTGACCAAAAGAATATCATCGAGCTGGCGGTAGAATTGAAAGAGATGTCGGAGCGGGCGCGCAACCGGAAGACGTCGCTGGATGAGTTGCAGGGGGGGACGTTCTCCATCACCAATTTGGGCGGCATTGGCGGAACGGCGTTCACGCCGGTGGTCAATGCGCCGGAAGTGGCGATTCTGGGGGTGTCGCGCGGGCAGATGGAACCGCGCTGGAATAAAGCGGAAGGGAAATTCGAGCCACGGCTGATGCTGCCGCTGTCGCTGTCGTACGACCATCGGCTGGTGGATGGCGCCATCGGCGCGCGATTCATTCGCTGGCTGGCGGAGGCGCTGGAGAATCCGTTCCTCTCGGTGCTGGAGGGGTAGGGGCAGACACGCAGGTCTGCCCCTACGGGAAACCCAATCACAGCGAAATGAGAATCACCGCCACGGCTGCCAACAGCACGCCGACACCCTGCCGCAGGGTCAACGTTTCGCCCAGAAAAATCATCGCCAGCGCGATGGTCAGCAGGGGATAGAGCGCCGTCAGCGCGATGACGATGGAGACCTTGCCGCTCTTCAGGGCGAACAAAAAGAAAACCGACCCCAAAAATACGAATGCCCCTGTCAGCACCGCCAAGCCGATGCCGGGGGCATTTATATTTGCACCCAAACGGATATCGAAGACCAACAGCACCACGATGCCCACAGCCAGCCCGCCCAGCGCCTCGAACAAAATGGCGCTGAGGGGGTTGATGTGGTTGGTCACCAATTTTGAAGTGAACCCCCACAATCCCCAAAAGAAAAATGTCGCCAGCGTCGGATACATCCATTCTTTCATACGGACACCTTCGGCAATGATGTGTGATACGAAATACGCACCACGCAATACGATTATTTTTTGCGGGCGATGACCCACACCCGCGCCGCGGAAAGCTCTTCCGGGGCGTAATGCTCCAGCAAAGCCGCAAATTTCGGGGAGAGCAACTGCGCCGCGCGGTCGTCTTTTTCAATTTGCCAGTGGACAATCTCGAAATTTTCCACCAGCGCCGCCTGATACTGCGACAGCCGCCAGCGGTTCAACCACCGACCATCGCCCCCGACGCTGTGCCCCGCATCATCCCGCAGATGCGCCCACGGCGCGGCAGCGACATCGACGGCGTGCGCGCCGTCCAGCGCGGTGAAGGGCACAATTTCGGCGATGAACACCCCGCCGTGCACAAGCGTCCGCGCGATTTCCGCCAGTGAGCCGGAAACGTCCGGGAGGTGGGGGAGAAAATCGCAGCAGACGGCGGCGTCCACCGCGCCGTCGGGCAGGGGGATGTCGGTCGGGTCGGCGGGGATGACAGTGACGGTTTTCCATTTCGGCTTGATGCCGCTCTGCGCCGCCAGCACGTGATAATATTCGGCGGTGGCGGCTTTCCACGCCCCTTTGAGCTGTGCGCGTCGGAATTTTTGTTTGACCCCCGCCACCGGCAAAAATGCGGGCGGCACATCGGCGCTCACGCCGGTGATGCGGACGTTCTGCCCGCCGAAAAGTGCGGCATGCGGCGACAGCCATCCCCCGCCGACATCGAGCAGGTGCGCCCGGTCGAGTTCGATGCCCGCCTGCGCCAGCAATGCCAGCAATGTGCGATGCGCGGCGGCATCGGCGGTCGCTCGCGCCGACAGTTCGCCCGGTGCGGGAAAATCGGCGGGGGCGGCGAGGGCATCCGCCAGCCACGCGGACACATCGGGGCGCAAGACGAGCCGCAACGCCTGCCGGGCTGCCACATCGGGCGATTCTGTCGCCCACTGGCGCACGGTATCGAAGCGGTGTTCTTCGCGTAATATTGCGCCCAACTTCTCGTAATCTTCTGCGGATAGCGCGCCGTCATCCGCCAAAAATTCTCGCAGGAAGGTGAGACCATCCGCAGCGTTAAAATTGGCGGCGACCCAGATTGCCGCCAGCACCCGCCAGCCGCGCAGGGCAGGGGAAGGGTGGTCGGCGGTGTCGCGGCAGAAACCCGCCAGAAACGTGCCGGTGCGGTCATCATACGGGTGCGCAAAGAGCCAATCCATCAACGGCGGCAATTGTCGCACCGCCGGAATATTTTTGTAGCCGCTGAAAAAGGTTTTCAGCCGTTCATCGCGGGCGTGGGCAATCCAGTGCGCCAGTTGCAGATGGCAACCGAACTCGTCCACCGCTTCGGTGAGCAGTTCCGCCACTTGGTCGGAAATGGTCGGTTGGTTCATGTTGAACCACATCAGATATTGCCACGAGGTTTCAACCCCAAATTCCGATGCCAGCCAGACCATCACCAGCACCCGCCAGCGCAAAACGTCCGTGGTGGCGATATGGTTGCTTTCCCGCAGCAACTCGGTCAACCAGTCTTCCAGCGCGGGATGAGCGGGCGTTTGCAGAAAATGCTGAAGATGGTCGGTGATGTCGTCGGGTACGGGGGAAAGCGGGGGTAGGACTAATGTATTCATAGGCTCCAATTCTTTATTGAGTTCAATTCCGGTTTATTATACACGGGGTGGCGTTTTTTTCCAGATTGCCGGTCGGCAGTTTTTCAAACGGGGGGTTCGCGGCTACAATAATGGGGGTGAATGTACTCTTGGAGGAAAATATGATGCCCGTAAAACTTGCCCCTTCAATTTTATCTGCGGATTTCGCCCGGCTGGGCGAGCAAATTCACGCGGCGGAAGCCGCCGGTGCGGACTGGATTCATGTGGATGTGATGGATGGGCATTTCGTGCCGAACATCACCATCGGACCGCTGATTGTGCGCGCCATCCGCCCGTTGACCCGCCTGCCGCTGGATGTTCATCTGATGATTGAGCAGCCGGAACGGTACATCGCCGCCTTTGCGGAAGCCGGCGCCGACCACATCATCGTTCATGTGGAGACGTGCCCGCATCTGCACCGCACCATCCAGCAAATCAAAGGGTTGGGGGTGAAAGCGGGGGTGACGCTGAACCCGGCGACTCCCGTCTCGGCGTTGGAAGAAATTCTGCCGGATGTGGATCAGGTGCTGGTGATGTCGGTGAATCCGGGGTTTGGCGGACAGTCGTTCATTCCCGGCAGTGCGCTAAAAATTGCGCAGTTGCGGCAGCATTTCACCCGCATCGGCTCCGCCGCCGATATTTCGGTGGACGGCGGCATCAATGTGCAAACCGTGCGCTTCGCCGTTGAAGCGGGCGCGTCGGCAGTGGTGGCGGGGTCGGCGGTGTTCAATCGCCGCGCCGCCATCGCCGAGAATATTCGCGCGTTGCGCAACAGCATTCGGCTGGCGGGCTTGCGGTCGGCATAATGTTGCATATTACTGCGGTAGCCATTGTAATTTCCTATGGTTGTCATTCAAAACCTTTTGAAATTTAATGATGTTTGTCATATAAAGTGATGACATTCATCACTTCAGTTCGCCTGTCCCATCCTTTATAATCTTTATAGCTACAACCCGCCGTGAGTCCCCCAACTCACACCGTCAAAGGTGACGACAACCATCCCCTGTGCGGGGTAGTTTACCGTTGCCACAATCATGGAATTGTAAATCTATATGAAAGCAGGCGCAGGAGCCAGTGCAATGCAATATCCAATTGTAAAAAAAGAAATTCTGAGCGATAAAGTAAAATTGATGGAGATAAAAGCCCCGCACGTGGTGCGAAACGCCAAACCGGGACAATTTCTCATCATTCGGGTCAACGAAAATGGCGAGCGCGTGCCGCTGACCATTGCCGATTTTGACCGCGAAGCGGGCACTGCCACCATCATCTTTCAGGAAGTGGGCGCGTCCACAATGGAGTTGGGCGAAAAAGAAGTGGGTGACACTCTGCCCACGGTGATGGGACCGCTCGGTCATCCCACCGAAATTGCAAATTACGGAACCATCATCTGCGTCGCCGGCGGTGTGGGCGTCGCGCCGATGTTCCCCATCACCCGCGCGCTGAAAGAAGCCGGCAACCGCATCATCACCATCATCGGGGCGCGTAATCGCGACCTTATTTTTTGGGAAGACCGCATGCAGCAATATTCCGATGAACTGATTGTCTGCACCGATGACGGTTCATACGGGCGGCAAGCACTGGTCACCGAACCCTTGAAAGAGATTTTAGAAGCGGGGGACGAAACAATTGCCAAAATCTGGGCAATCGGTCCCACCATCATGATGAAATTCGTCTCCCTCACCACCGAGCCTTTCAAAGTACCGACCATCGTCAGCCTGAACACCATCATGGTGGACGGAACCGGCATGTGCGGCGGCTGCCGGGTGGCGATGAAAGGCGAACACAAAGCCGAATTCGCCTGCATCGACGGACCGGAATTCGACGGGCACATCGTTGATTGGGACGGCGTGATGGCGCGGATGCAGTTCTACAAACAACAGGAACAGGAAGCCCTGAAACGACATCTTCAGCGGCTTGCAGAAAAAAACGCACAGCAAGCGGAAAAAATGGTGGTCTAAATGGATACCGTAAAAAAACAAACCGTGGCAACGAAAAAACCCAAACACAAAAAACGAAAACTCGTCCCGACCAAAACCCCGATGCCGGAACAGCCGCCGGAGGTTCGGATTCAGAATTTCGACGAAGTGCCGTATGGGTACACGGAAGAAGACGCCATCAAAGAAGCGTTGCGTTGCTTGCAGTGCCCCAAACCCACCTGCACCCACGGTTGTCCCGTCGGCATTGACGTCCGCGGCTTCATCGCGCTGATTGCCGAAGGTGACTTTCAGGGCGCAATCAACAAAATCAAAGAAACCAACGCTTTGCCCGCCATCACCGGGCGCGTCTGCCCGCAAGAAGACCAGTGCGAAGGGGTTTGCATCTTGGCAAACAAATTCGAGTCGGTCAGCATCGGGCGGCTGGAACGCTTTGTGGCGGATTGGGAAGCGGCACAAGGTCCGCTCCCCGTACCGGAACTCCCCCCGGCAACCGGCAAATCGGTGGCAATTGTCGGCGCAGGTCCCGCCGGACTCACCGCCGCAGCAGACTTGGCGCAGCTCGGACACAAAATCACCATTTTTGAAGCGTTGCACGAACCGGGCGGAGTGCTGGTGTACGGCATCCCCGAATTCCGCCTGCCGAAAGACATCGTCCGCCGCGAAGTGGATTACATCAAACGATTGGGGGTC
>JAJRSQ010000145.1 GCA_024278725.1 Chloroflexota bacterium | reverse complement strand
GATGATTTTCTCAATTAATGTCGGCATTCGATGCTCCTTTTTTGATGTCAGTGCCCGGTTTTGACAAACAAATCAGACACCGTTACAATAATTCTTAGCTTACCCTAAAAATATGATTCAACCCTATAAACTCTCACCATCACAGATGGAGTAATTTCACGCATGAAAAATTCAGAAAAGCCACAGAAATACAAATCTCTGGCAGAAGTCCACGAATCAGTGCCGATGCCGAGCCGCAATAAACCGTGGTGGCGGCACTGGTTGGCGGTCACCGGTCCGGCGATTATGGTTTCGGTGGGCTATATGGACCCCGGCAACTGGGCAACCGATTTGGCGGGCGGCAGCCGGTACAATTACGCCCTCATCTGGGTGCTGTTAATGTCGAACCTGATGGCGATTTTGCTGCAAAGCCTGGCGGCGCGGCTCGGAATTGCGGGGCGGCGCGATTTGGCGCAAGCCTGCCACGAAGAATATCCGGCGTGGGTCAACATCCCGCTTTACATTTTGGCGGAAATCGCCATCACCGCCACCGATTTGGCGGAAGTGCTGGGATCGGCGATTGCGCTGCAACTCCTCTTCGGCTTGCCCCTGCTGTACGGGGTGATGCTCACCGCGCTTGACACCCTGCTGCTGCTGTTGATGTCCCACTGGGGCATCCGCAAGCTGGAAGGGGTGGTGATGGCGCTGGTCGGCACCATCGGCGTGGCGTTTGTCATTGAGCTATTTCTGGGCAAACCGGAATGGGGCGGCATCGCGCAGGGCTTCGTCCCTACACTGCCCGACAGCACCGCGCTGTACATCGCCATCGGTATTTTGGGTGCAACGGTGATGCCACACAATCTGTATCTGCACTCTTCGCTGGCGCAAACCCGCAAAATCGGGCGGAACAAACATGACATCAAAAGCGCCATCCGCTGGAATACCATTGATTCTGCCGTATCGCTGAACCTGGCATTTTTTGTGAACGCTGCCATTCTGGTGATGGCGGCTTCGGTATTTTATCGCAACGGCTATTTTGAAGTTGCGGAAATTCAAGATGCGCACCGCCTGCTGGAGCCGATTTTGGGCGCGAAAATTGCCCCCATCGCCTTCGCCATCGCCCTGCTGGCATCGGGGCAGAGTTCCACCATCACCGGCACGCTGGCGGGGCAAATTGTGATGGAAGGCTACCTGAACCTGCGCATCCGCCCCTGGTTGCGCCGCCTGCTCACCCGATTGCTGGCAATTGTGCCCGCCATCATCGCCATCATGTACTTTGGCGAAGATTCCACCGGCGAATTGCTGGTGCTGAGTCAGGTGGTGCTATCGCTGCAACTGCCTTTCGCCATCATCCCGCTCATCCACTTTGTCTCCGACCGCCGCCGCGTGGGCGATTTCACCATCGCCCGCTGGGTGCAGGGGCTGGCATGGCTGGTTGCCGGCATCATTTTAGCCCTGAACATCAAATTGGTGCTGGACGAAATCTCCAAATGGCTGACCGAATCTGCCTCGACGGCGTGGCTCATCCGCAGCACAATGATTCCTCTGCTGGGGGCGCTGGCACTGCTGATTATATATGTTACCCTGCATCCGTGGCTGCGCCAAAAGTTTGAAAAAGCGCGTGCCACCACCGAAACCGATATGCACCGTCGCGCCAGCCTGCCGCAAACAGCTTTTGCCACCCCGCAGCCGTACCGGCGCGTCGCCATCGCGCTCGATTTTTCCGGCAGTGAGAAGCGTCTTTTGTCGGAAGCCGTGCGCATTTCAGACCAACAGCACGTTCAATTGTTTTTGATGCACGTCACCGAAAGCCCCGCCGCCCGTATTCTGGGACAAAATGCCGCCGACCGGGAAATTCGCACCGACCACCAGAAGTTGGTGGACTTGGCGCAAATTTTAACCGAAATGGGATTCCCGGCGGAAGTGCGGCTTGGCGCGGGCGACCCCGCCCCTGAACTGGCAAAAATCATCAATGATGTAAATGCCGATTTGGTGATTATGGGCGGGCACGGGCACACCGGCGTTTCCGATTTGGTGTACGGAACCACCATCAACGGCGTGCGCCATCGGGTGCAAGCCAGTGTGCTGGTGGTTCCGCTGGATGGCGGCTAAACGACAAGCCGCGATTTGAACGGCAAAAAGGTCATAAAATCGGCGTGATGGACGATATACGCCTCGGTGGTACGCTTGATGAGGTCGCCCTCGGCGGCGTGGGCGGCGATGATGTGTGTCACTTCGGGCGGAATGCCGCATTCCTCCGCCAGCGATACGCCGGAGAAGGGGTGGCGCACATATTTGCCATACGCCCCCTGCACCGATGCGCCCGATTCGTCCAGCTCATATTCCAGCAACTTGCCCACATCGCACAGAATCGCCCCGGCGATGACGACATCCAAATTGACGGGCAGGTCATCCCCGAAAAATTGCTGCATTTTCAGCGCGGCTTCCTTCGCCACGTGAACCACGGCACGTTTGTGCGCCATAAAACTGACGCGCATATCGGGTCCCGCCTTCAGCGTGAAGGGAATGCGATGCAAATCCTCCGCCGAAAGAACGCTCCGTTCCAGCGCCAACTGCCACACCCGCGCCGTCTTCTCGCGCAGGTCGGCATCTTCAATCCAAGCGAGTTCTTCGCCCCAGAGAGATTGTACGGTCATTTTTTTTCACTCCATTTTGGCTTTTAGCCGTCGGCTATCAGCGGTCAGCAACTGAACGCTGAGTGCTGACAGCTGAGTGCTGACAGCTGAGTGCTGACAGCTGAGTGCTGACAACTGAGTGCTGAGTGCTAACAACTGACAGCCCTACAACTTCGCAATAATCGCATCCGTCATTTGCATGGTCGATGCCGCGCCTTTTTCCACCACGTCGGGTGCGCCGCGCATTTTCATCATATCGTAGGTGCGAACTTTCCCCTCGGCGACGACGGCGGCGACGGCGGCGCGGATACGCTCGGCGATGGCGGTTTCGCCGATATGGTCGAGCATCATACATGCCGAAAGCACCATGGCGATGGGGTTGACAATCGGGGTGGGATAGTCGGCGTATTTGGGCGCGGAGCCGTGCGTCGGCTCAAAGACCGCCACATCCGCGCCGATATTCGCGCTGCACGCGAAGCCAAGTCCACCCACCAGCCCGGCGAAACCGTCGGAAATGATGTCGCCGAACATATTGCCCGCCACAATCACCCCGTAATTTTCCGGATTTTTGGTGAGCCACATCATCTGCGCGTCAATATTGGTGTTCCACAGGTCAATATCGGGGTACTCCCGCTGAACGTCTTTCGCCAGCGCCAGCATCATCCCCGATGTTTCGCGCAGGACGTTCGGCTTTTCGCACACCGTCACCGATTTGTAACCGAATTTTTTGGCGTACTCAAACGCCTGCCGCACGATGCGCTCGGTGGCGGGACGGGTGAAAATGCGGGTGGAAATCGCCAAATCTTCTTTCGGCACATCGGCGAAATTTTTCATCTTGGGATGGGTCATCAGCGCGTCATAAACCTGCTGAGGCGGATTCGTCCATTCCACGCCGCCGTACAGCCCTTCGGTATTCTGACGGAAAATCACCGCATCCACCGCCGGCTCATCCATCCCCCCATCCGCGCCGCGCCGGACAAAGTTGAGCGGGTTTCCGGCAAAAGTTTGGCACGGACGGATGGAAACATCCAAATTGAAATGCTGGCGCATTGCCACAATGGGGCTGTAATACACGTAACCTTTATCGCGCAGCGCGGGGTCGAGTTCGGCAGCGGCTTCGGTGCGGGGTTTGGACGTGATGGCGCCGAACAAGCCGAGTTTGTGTTCCGCCAGCAGGTCGAGGGTGCGCTGCGGGAGCGGATTTCCCTGCGTACACCAGAATTCCCAGCCGATGTCGGCGTGGATGTACTCGGCATCAAAACCGGCGGCATCCAGCACGCGGATGGCTTCCGGCAATACAGTTTGCCCGATTCCGTCGCCGGGCATTGAAACGATTTTTCGTTTTGACATATTTTCCTCCGATGAATTTTCAATTCAAAAAATTAGACGAACCACTTTGATTCCTATTTTGGCACCTGATAGATGTCATCCGCAATCATACGCTCCACGCCGCACTCAAGCCGGGCAATCCATTCGATGAACTTCTTCACCATTGCTTCCCCTTCAAAGAGCGCGCCATGCTGCGGCACAATGCGCTGGATGTCCATTCGCCACACCATCGCCGCCCATTTGCGACACGCCTTCGACGAGGGCATATACCGTTGATGGAAGGATTCCATATATTGAATGTGCGCCTCAAAATCTTCAACCACCGAATACGATTCGCCCGCCGGCATCAACGACGCGCCCAAATCGCCCGAAAAAAGCGACTTTGAGATGGGGTCATACACTTGAATATTCCCCGCCGAATGGAGAAAATGCGCCGGCAGCAAAATTTCGGTGGCGCCGTTCAAATCCAGACGCATACCCCGGTCGGGCACGGACAGCACCCGGTCTTCCGCCAGACTTTTGGTGCAAAACGCCGGAATGAACCGCTCCCAGATGGACGGGAAACAGATTTTCGCGTCCGTGACGAGCAAATATCCGTTCAAACCGGCGCCCACGTCCGGGTCTTGATGCGACAGCACGATGTAATCCAACTTCTGCGGCGGCAGATACGTCGACAGCGCCGCCACCATTTTTGAAAACAATTTATTGCCGCCGGGGTCGAGCAACATCCCCCTGTCTTTGTGGATGATGAGGATTTGATTCGCCTGCACATCGTCTCCGCCCTCCGCCAGCAAATCCGTGAATTGAATGCACCGGTGTTCGCCATT
>JAJRSQ010000144.1 GCA_024278725.1 Chloroflexota bacterium | reverse complement strand
GCGGTTTGGTTGAGAGTTGTGAAGCACAGGTTTTTATTCCACTCGGATTTCAGTAGATTTTTAGGGGTAAATCAGACACCGGACGCACGCCTCCCCCGATATCGCTATTCGTGTTCTAAAATAACCACGCCCTCAATTTTATAACAGAAGTCACCATCGAGTGTATTGGAGATTTCCCAACTCAGCACATAGCGGCTATACCAATCAATAACGGCAGACAGATACATAAACCCGCATTGCATCGGGACATAGGTAATATCCGTACTCCAGACCTGATTTAGATGTGTGATTTTGACATCTCGTAATAGATAGGGATAAATCTTGTGTCCCGGGTTGGGAACGCTAGTTCGCGGTCTGGGAGCCACAGAACGCAGTCCCATCCGCTTCATCAAGCGATATACCCGTTTAGGGTTGATTTGATAGTGTTCTACTTGGCGCAAATATGCTGTCATTTTTGGATACCCGTAAAAGGGTGTTTCCAGATATTGCTCGTCAATCAGGCGCATCAGCGTGAGATTTAAGGGGCTTTCCGGCACCGGTTTGAAGTTACCCCCATTGTCAAGACCACGGGGCGGTGATTTTAAGATGAATTATTCAACGAGTGTTGCATTACTTTTTCCATAAACTTGCGCCGGTGCACCGAGTTTTTTCGCTTTCTCCAAAGGGGCGCAACCCTACAGACACCCCGCACCGTCGCCGGTCTGCGTGCATATCATAATTCAGCGTCGTCATCCTTGCTTTTTTGTCTGGCGCCAAAAAGTGGACAATATTCCGGCAACGGCGTTAAAACTGAAATCCTGCCTCCATCATCCGGTTGCAATCACTGCCTCAAGACGTATTCTCGCTTTGGGCGCGAGATACGTCTTTTTTGATTTGTCCACCCGCTCAAACCCCTTCTCCGGTAGGGTATAAAATTCCCTTGCGGAATACATCTTTTGGGTCTTTAGGAATTCAGGGGATTTGTCATTGCGAGCGAAGCGAAGCAATCTCCATGAATGTCAGCGGAGATTGCTTCGGCGCAAAAAACGCGCCTCGCAATGACATTTCATAAATTCCCCCTAGATTCTGATTGAGCCCATCTTTTTTTCAAAAATTGTGATATGATAAAAACGGGTTAGCTGATGCGGAAATGTTTTCCATCCGAGTGCCATTATCGAATTTACCCCAAAAGGAATGTATGAAAATGAACAACACGCAAATGCTCGCGCTGTTTGACCAAGACCAGCGATATAATATCACTTATCCGGATTTGCGGCGCGAAGTGACTCCTCGCGTGGTGCGCCATCTTAACATTTCCAATGCCGGAGAAGACGCCATCATCTATTCCCGGCTGGATGAAAAGAATGCGGATGCCGAAATTCGAGCGCAGATTGCCTATTTTGAAGACGTGGGACAAAGTCCGGTAACCATTCGTGGCAGTTATCCTCCGGGATTTACCGGGTTGCCGGATACTGCGGCTTATCCCACCCCGCTGGATGCAACTCGCAACATGAATCAGACCGGCGATTGGTTTTCCTGCCGGTCATCATCAAGAATTAGACGGTGCGGTCAGCTTTGAATTTGCCCACAACAGCGATAACCGGTCAAATCAAAATTCAACCGGTTATCGAAAAATCAACGGTAAATAGTGGGTATAGTTTTTCGTGCTGTTGAAAATCAGCGGCAGATAGACGGCACTCCCCGCACCATTGGGAACGTCAATGGTCAAGGTTTCCGTTATTTGACCGGTTGTGACATGCACGATGATTTCTCCGCCGGAAACACGCCCCACCGTCAACGTTGCGGTCACTGTTCCATTCGCCGACATTGCGGAAGCAGGTACAATTGTGCCGACATTTGTGGTAAACGTGATTGGTTGGCTGGCGGTAATGGTTCTCATCACGGAATTTTGCAATGTTACAGTGATGATTGTTGTCGAAAATGCCGAAACAACACCGGGTGACACGGTCAAAATCAAACGAGGGCTTCCGGGCGTTTTCGGACGCGAGGCGCTGAACTGCCCTGCCACAATTGTGGTTTCCGGCAACAAATTGTCAACCGTCGTCAAATAGTTTGCCCGAAGGGTGTCGCCGTTTTTCGACACCTCCCCGGTGAGCGTGAAAATTTGGGTCACGTCCCAACCGGCAATGGTATTGGTGAACACCGCCGAGGTCAGAGTGAATGTCCCACCGGCAACCAATCCGCTCACAGCCACCGGAACCGTGTAGGATGACGTTTCCGCAATGTTGACATTCCCGGTGATGACGCCCCCCGTATTCCACAAATCGAGGTTCAGCAATTGTATGCCGACGGTGATTGGGTCGGTAATGGCAATAGACCCGTAATAGCGCCCGCCCAATGTCCCCGGCACAGTCGGTGGTGGGGCAACGGTTTTATTCAACGCCCGCGAGCGGGTAATTTCCAACGCATTTGAAGAGAAGTCCGTTTCAAATATCCGACGCATCTGCCCCCCCGTCAACGCCGAAAGCCGCCCGGTTTCCGCCAATGAACGAGCGTCCGAAACAGCTTGTGTCTCCCGCCCCGGAATTGCCCGTCCACTGCTGTCCATATGGATTTCAATATCCTGCAATTGGCTGTAGTCCAGATTTCCCCGCGAATCAGCCGGAATAATGAGCTGCCAGCTATTTGAAGCTACACTCAACCCAACCAACCCGCCATTGGGAATTTCACCGCTGCCATTAATGCCCGGTCGTAAAACAATGGTCGTATTGCCCGGTGCAAGCTCAGGCGGGACAACATACCCGACGGGCACAGCCGTTGCGGGGTCGTAGCGGACAATGCCCCCTGCCGCATTGCGATAGGTCTCTGCACCGCCGGCAGAACTGCCGTGAACCAGAACGACCTCCGGATTACCGGATACGGCAGCTTGTTTGGTGACCAGATTAATCCAAACCCCCTGATTATCTTTGAGCGGTGTCCCAATGCCGGCAATTCGATTATTCCAAATGTTGGGACTGAACAAAAACTGGTTCT
>JAJRSQ010000143.1 GCA_024278725.1 Chloroflexota bacterium | reverse complement strand
GTCCCGCTGCCAAGCCTGATGGCGGCGGAGACCGCGGAAGCCGAACGCATCGAGCTGGCGCTGTGGGAGGAAAAGCGCGAGGCGGAAGTGCGTGAAGCCCGCCGCCGCGCCGATGAAGCCGCCGCCCGTTCCGCCGCCGAGTGGAAGGAAAAGCTGATGCGCGATATGAACCGCGATGTGGTTCAACAAGCGCGCCAGCAAAAAGAGGAACTGGTAGACGGTTTCCTCAAAAACGTGGTGGCGCAGTTGCGCGGGTTAGTTTATGAAGCCACCACCGATGTGCTGGCGGCGATGAAGCAGCAGAACAAACTGCCGCCGCGGTCGGTGGCGCAGTTACGCCACCTGGTTGACCGGGTGAAGGCACTGAACTTCTACGGCGACGAGGATGTCGAGGTGATGGTCAACAAAATCACCTTTGCCCTCGGCGACCGCGCCGCCGACCGGGACACCGCCGCCATCGAAGGCAACCTGCGCGACATTGCCACGGTGATGCGCGCCACGCTCATCGGGTTGGGCGAAACACCGCGCAGCGCCCGGTCGGTAGACATCGCCGATGTTCCGACCCCTGAGATGGTGCGCACCGCCCGACGCGGGCTGGGGCTGGATGGCGAGGAGGGTGATGTACCGGAAATGCCCTTTCGCTCGTTCCGGCAGGCGCGGCTAGTGGAAGCGGTTGCGTGATTGTGGTATAATGTCATCAGTGAATGTGGAGGTGTGACTATGCAAACAATAAAGATACGCTCTCGTGTCGGTGATGACGGTATATTGAATTTACAAGTTCCGGTTGGCACAAAAAATCAAAAATTGGACGTGTTAATTGTGGTGCAGCCGGTCACTGACGACCCCGACGAAAACGGATGGTCACCGGACTTTTTCGGTGCCATCGTTGGCGGCTGGCAAGGTAATAAACTGATTCGCCCGCCACAAGGTGAATTTGAAAACAGGCAGGATTTTCAGTGATGTATTTGCTGGATACCAACATCTGTATTGCAATTTTGAACGGAACATCAACAGGTGTTGTGCAAAGATTGAAGCAAACGCCACGTTCGAATGTATATTTGTGCCCGATTGTCAAAGCTGAACTGTACTACGGTGCTCACAAGAGCACACGCCGAGGGCAAAATTTAGCGCTACTCGAACGATTCTTTTCGGAATTTGAAATCCTGTTGTTTAACGACCGGGGAGCCGAGATATACGGAAGTATTCGAGCTGTATTAGCAAAAAAAGGAACGCCAATTGGACCAAATGACTTAATCATTGCGGCAACGGCTTTGGCTTACGATGCCGTGTTGATCACCCACAATATCCGAGAGTTCAGCCGTGTTCCCGATTTAAAAATTGAGGATTGGGAAATCTGATTTTAGAAAAGCGGCAAAACTCACCCCCTTCAACCCGAAGGGGGTTTTTTTATTCCCAAAAAGGAGGTAATTATGTATCAGAAAGTAACAATTATCGGTAACCTTGGCAGTGACCCGGAGATGCGCTTTATGCCGGATGGTACGCCCGACCGGTTTACATCGAAGGGCGATTGACCCCTGACCGCGCCACCGGCGGACCCCGGGTATGGACGGCGAATGACGGCACCCCCCGCGCGAGCTATGAAATCACCGCGCTGGAAGTGAAATTCCTTAGCGGCGGGCGAGACAATGGCACGCCGCCGGTGTCCGGGCAGGCGTCCGCCCCCGCCCCCGTTGCTGAAGTTGCTGAAGACGAGATTCCGTTCTGATGCACTTTATAGATGCCTTGCGGGTCGCCGCAACGCTGATGGTGTACGCTGCCATTATCCCGCCGGCGGCATACGCGCTGGAATTTATTGTTAATCTGTTCCGGCGGTGAGCCTCTACCGTAAATACCGCCCCCGTGTCTTCGCGGATTTGGTCGGACAGCGGCACATCGTCACTACTCTGCGCAATGCACTGGCGCAGGAAAAAGTGGCACACGCCTATCTGTTCACCGGTCCGCGCGGCACGGGGAAAACGACGACCGCCCGCCTGCTGGCAAAAGCGGTCAACTGCACGGGCGACGGTGAAAAACCGTGCGGCGAGTGCGAAACCTGCCGTGCCATCGATGACGGCAGGTTTTTGGATCTGATTGAAATTGATGCCGCCAGCAATAACGGCGTTGACCAGGCGCGGGAAATCCGCGACAGGGTAGGGCTGGCGCCGGCGCAGGGCAGTCGTAAAGTCTACATCATTGACGAAACGCACATGCTCACCAACGCCGCTTTCAACGCCCTGCTCAAAACGCTGGAAGAACCGCCGCCACACGTTATTTTTGTGCTGGCAACCACCGAACCGGAGAAAATCCCGGATACCATCATCTCACGTTGTCAGCGGCACGAGTTTCAACGGGTAACGCTGCAAGACACCGTTGCCCGGCTGGCGGACGTGGCGGCGGCGGAAGGCATTGCGGCAGAGGAAGAAGCCCTGGCGCTCATCGCCCGCCGCGCCACCGGCTCTCTGCGCGACGCGCTGGGGCTGCTGGAGCAAGCAGGCGGGTTCGGGGCAGACAGTATCACCGCCGACCTGCTGCGCAATATGCTCGGTCTGCTGCGGGTGGAGGAAATCAGCCGGGTGGTGGACGCTTTCATCGCCCGCGACGCCCAAGCCGGGTTAACCGTGGTCAGCGCCTTGATTGAAAAGGGGGCGCGCGCTGACGCGCTGGCAACGCAAATTCTGGATTACGTCCGGACGCTGTTGCTGATCAAACACGGGCAATCCGATCCGGCATTGGGCGAAACGGTGATGGCACAGGCGGCGGCACAAGCCAAACGGATTGAGACGGCGGATATTCTGCACTGGCTTGATGCGCTGAACGAAGCCGTGCAGCCTGTCAGCCGCGCCGTTGCCATCCCGCAACT
>JAJRSQ010000142.1 GCA_024278725.1 Chloroflexota bacterium | reverse complement strand
CGACAGCGAGCGGATGTTTTTTGTGACCCTGCTGCTGGAAAATGTGGTAACGTGGATGCGCCGCCAAACCGGCACCACCAGCTTGCGGGCAATTCTGTACTTTGATGAACTCTTCGGCTTTTTCCCGCCCACCGCTGAGCCGCCCTCCAAACGTCCCCTGCTCACCCTGCTGAAACAGGCGCGTGCCTTCGGGCTGGGCTGCGTGCTGGTCAGCCAGAATCCCATCGACATTGATTACAAAGGACTGACCAACGCCGGCACGTGGTTCATCGGCAAATTGCAGGCGGAGCGCGATAAAGCCCGCGTACTGCAAGGGCTGGAAGGGGCAATTGCCGAAGCGGGCGGCAGCAAAAAAGTGGATTACGGCAAGCTGATAACCCAGCTCGACAGCCGGGTATTTCTGATGCACAATGTCCACGAAGACCGCCCGGTGGTGTTCCACACCCGTTGGGTGATGAGCTACCTGCGCGGTCCCCTCACTCGCCCCCAAATTGAACAATTGATGAAAGGGCGCAAAAAAACGCCGGGAACGCCCGTCGCCGCCGTGGCATCATCCCCCACTGCCCAAACTGCCGCCCCGACAGCCGCCCCCGCCGACACCGCACCCGAAGGTTTCAGCCCCATCCCGCCCGCGCTTGACCCCGCCGTGTCGCAGGTTTTCTTCCCGGTGGAACAGAGCGAGCAAGCTGCTATCCGCAAAGCCGCGCAAGATACCGGGCAATCGCTGGAGGTTGAAACCGCGCAATTGCTGTATGAACCCGCCATCGTCGGCAACGCCAGCGTGCGTTTTGTGGATCGTCGCCGCAAAATTGACGAGCAGACGCAGCTATTGCTGGTTGCGTCCGCGCCGGATGAATTGCGGGGGGTCGATTGGGACTCGGCGGAAAACTTCCCCCTTTCGCTGAACGACCTCGCCAGTGGCGCGGAACGGGTGGGGAAAGAGCAGGGACCGTTCTTCGCGCCCCTGCCGGAAGCCGCCAACAGCGCCCGCGAGTTGAAGAGTATCGGCAAGGATTTGGCGGACTGGCTTTATTACAACAAGCGGCTCGCCATCACCACCCATGCGACGCTGAAACTCTCGCAAATGCCCGGCGAATCGGCGCGCGCGTTCAAAATTCGGTTGCAGCAAGCCGCCCGTGAACGCCGTGACGCCGAGGTGGATAAACTGGCGGCGAAATATGAAACGAAAATTGACCGGCTGAAAGACCGTCTGCGCCGCAAAGAGCGCGAACTCGCGGAGGATGAAGCGGATTACAACGCCCGCAAACGCGAGGAAATTGTCGGCATTGGGGAAAGTGTGGTCGGCTTTTTCATGGGGCGACGAAGTACCCGCGCCATCAGCCGAGCTTCCACCAAACGGCGGCTGACCACCAAAGCCAAAATGGACATCGAAGACACGAAAGAAGAAATCGCCGACATCAAAGCCGATATTGCCGAGCTGGAAGCGGAGTTGAAAGAAGCCACCGACGAAATCACCGAGCGGTGGGTCTCCGCGCTGGAAGAGCTGACCACCGAAGAGATTGCGCCCCGCCGCACCGATGTGAACGTGCGATTGGTGGCGCTGGCGTGGCTCCCCTCGTGGCGGATTGTCACCGGCTCGCAAGTGCTCACCGTACCGGCGTATCCGCAACCCGTGGAAGAAGCCTAAAAATTCCGGGTGGTGGTTATTTTTGACTGATGAAGCAAGGTAGCGGGTAGGGGCAGACCGATGTGTCTGCCCAAAAAAGGCGAACACACAGGTTCGCCCCTACCGGCGAATAACTTCCGACAGTCAACTTGAACCACTACCAAATTCCGATAGGGTAAATTATGAGCGAAAAACCATACCCGAAAGCACTATTTGAAACGCTCGTTTATAACGAAAACGGCGAACCGGTCGAGGTGGCGTATCTGGGCGGCGACGCCCACTACGTCATCCCCGACGACGGATTCAATCGCCATGTGGAAGCCCGGTTCATCGACCGGCAGGTGATGACGTGGCTGCAAAAACAAATGCTCAGCAACAAAGATATGGTCACGGAAGGGGTGATGTCCATGCTGGGCAAAGATGATTTGTTCACCAAAGCGATGATTGACGCTTCCATCAAAAATATTGACGCGATGATGGACGAAGGCATTCCCGATGACGCGCGGATGTGGCTGGGGATGATGGGCTTCAAAATCATTGTGAATGTGCATGGCGAGGTGGTGAAAATTGATGCCCCCGCGCAGGAACTGCCGCCCGATTAATCCCCCCCTGACTGCAACCGCCGCACCAACCCCGACCATCGTTTGCTGACCCGATTGTTCCGCACCGCCATCGCAATAGCTTTCCGCGTGCCGACCAGTATCACCCTTTGTTTGGCGCGGGTGACGGCGGTGTACAATAAATTACGCTGAAGCATCATATAATGCTGAACCATCATCGGCAACACCACAATCGGGTACTCACTCCCCTGCGATTTATGCACCGACATCGCATACGCCAGCGTCAGCTCATCCAGCTCGCTGAATTCATAGCGCACCGGACGGTCGTCGAACTGCACCACCGCTTCGCCGTCCTCCAAGTTTATCCCCAAAATAAATCCGATGTCCCCATTGTAAACATCTTTATCGTAATTGTTGCGCAGTTGCAGCACTTTATCCCCCGCGCGAAAAAGCCGACTCCCCGCCTGATATTCCGCCACGCCCGCCCGTTGCGGGTTGAGCGCCGCCTGCAACAGCTCGTTGAGCTTCGCCACCCCCACCGACCCCCGGTGCATCGGCGCGAGCACCTGAATATCGCGGAAGGCATCCGCGCCGAATTTGCGGGGGACGCGGTTTTGCACAATGTCCACCACCAACGGCGCGGCAAGGTCGGGGTCTTCTTTGCCGAAAAAGTAGAAATCGGTTTTATCTTTGGGAAACTGCGGAAACTCCCCGCGATTGATGCGGTGGGCGTTGGTGATGATGGTG